>NZ_JBHXTG010000051.1:0-10344 GCF_042677465.1 Kitasatospora sp. NPDC127111 | reverse complement strand
ACCGGCGCACGGCACGACGGCGCACGGCACGACGGCGCACGGCACGACGGCGCACGGCACGACGGCGCACGGCACGACGGCGCACGGCACGACGGCGGACGGCACGACGGCGCACGGCACGACGGCGGACGGCGCGGCCACAGCCCAGTGACCCGGTGCCCGGTGCCCGGTGCCCGGTGATCAGGCCGGGCGCAGCTCCAGCGTGCAGCACTTCGCACCGCCGCCGCCCTTGAGCAGCTCGGAGACGTCCACCGGCACCGGCTCGTACCCCTGCTCGGCCAGCCGGCCGGCCAGCGCCTTGGCGGTCTCCGGCAGCAGCACGTGCCGGCCGTCCGAGACGGCGTTGAGGCCGAACACCTCGGCGTCCGCGCGGTCGGCCAGGATGGCGTCCGGGTAGAGGCTGCGCAGCAACGCCTGGCTGTCCGGTGAGAAGGCCGCGGGGTAGTACATGACGTGGTCGTCGTCGAGGACGGCGAGCGCGGTGTCCAGGTGGTAGAACCGCGGGTCGACCAGGGTCAGGCTGAGCACCTGGACGCCGAACAGCGCCCGGGCCTCGGCGTGGGCGGCCGGGTCGGTGCGGAACCCCGTGCCGGCGAGCACCCGGCGGCCGGCCACCAGGTGGTCGCCCTCGCCCTCGTTGACGTGGCCGGCCCGGTGGACCTCCCGGTACCCGTGGGCGCGGAACCAGTCCTGGTAGGCGTCGGACTCGCCGGCCCGCTCGGGGTGCCGGAAGGTGGCGACCAGCGCCCGGCCGTTCAGCACGGTCGCGCCGTTCGCGGTGTAGACCATGTCGGGCAGGCCGGGCAGCGGGTCGATCAGCTCGACGGTGTGGCCGAGCCGGCGGTACAGCCGGTACAGCTGCTCCCACTGGCGGACGGCGAGCGCGGTGTCGGTCGGCCGCGCCGGGTCCATCCAGGGGTTGATCGCGTAGTCGACGGTGAAGTGCGTCGGCCGGCACATCAGATAGCGCCGCGGCCTGGCGACGCGCTCCGGGGTTCGGTTCGGCATGCGGCAACCTCCGCCGTCCGGGGTCTCGGGAGTCGGGGCGTGCGATGGAGCGGGCGCGCGTCGGGGCGGGGTGTGCGGTCGCGCCGGCGCGGCGCCCAGAGGGCGGCTGCCCGGGTGCGGCGGTTCGCACACACGCGCGGACGCGCCCGATCGGCGCACTCCCCGGCGCACCCGCGCGCCCCACCGGCGCACGGCGGGCCACCTCACACGCCGGGAGGGCGCCGCCCTACCAGCGCAGCGCCGTGAAGTCGATCGGCTCGGCTTCAGCTCCCGGCACCGCGCGGCCGGCCCGCGCAGCCGCCGCTCGGCCTCCGCGGCCGGTAGCCGGCGCCGGTCGCCGCGCCCCGGCAGCAGCCACTCGAAGCGCCGCCGCCCGAGTCAGCGGCCGAGCGAGGCGGCCAGTTCCTCGATCGAGTACCAGGTGACGCCGTCGGCCACCTCGAAGTCACCGGTGGTGCGGGACCAGGTGAAGCCGTCCCCGGTGAAGCAGTGCCGGTCGTCGGCCAGGTGGCGGACGCTGCCCGCGGTGTGCCCGGGGAACGGGTGGACGGTGACGCCGGGCGCGACCTCCACCGGCCCGGCACCGCGCAGCACCCGGTCGGCGTCGGGGGCGGCGTCCGGGTCGCCCTCGTGGATCCACAGCCGCGCGCCGAAGCGGTCGGCGTAGGCGCGTCCGTGCGCCGCGTGGTCGCGGTGGGTGAGCAGGACGTCGGTGACCGGGCCGAGCCCCTCGTACGCGGCGGCCAGCCGCTCGGCGAACCGGGGCGTGTCGATCACGGAACGGCGAACGGCGGCGGCCCGACAACCGCCGCTCCAGGTTCGCCCGGCCGGCTCCAAAACCGGAAGGAGCTATGGATCTTGTGTTTCTCGCGGTCTGACGCTCCGTCCGGAACGCCGGCCGACCTCGCCCTACGTGGCCCATCTCACGTACCGGTACGGGCCACCTACGGTGGCGTAGGTCACTTGAGAAGGTGAACTATCTCCTTCATGCCGAACCTCCAGGAGACCCTTGACCTCAGTTCGTACGCCGCTCTCGGGGACAGCTTCACCGAGGGCCTGAACGACCCCGGCGCCGACGGCGCCTTCGCGGGCTGGGCGGACCGGCTCGCGGGGCTGCTCGCCGAAGGGCGGCCGCCGGGCGCCTTCCGGTACGCCAACCTCGCGGTGCGCGGCCGGCTGCTGGACCAGATCGCCGCCGAGCAGGTGCCGCAGGTCCGCCGGCTCCAGCCCGACCTGGTCACCTTCTGCGCCGGCGGCAACGACATCCTGCGCCCGGGCAGCGACCCGGACGAGGTGGCCGAGCGCTTCGAGGCCGCCGTCGCCCAACTCGCCGACTCCGCCGGGACGGTGCTCATCTGCACCGGCTTCGACACCCGCGGCGTGCCGCTGCTGAAGCACCTGCGCGGCAAGATCGCCACCTACAACGGCCACATGCGCGCGGTCGCCGACCGCTACGGCTGCAAGGTCGCCGACCTGTGGTCGCTGCGCTCGGTGCAGGACCGCCGGGCGTGGAGCGAGGACCGGCTGCACCTCTCGCCCGAGGGGCACCAGCGGGTCGCGCTGCTGGCCGCCCGCTCGCTGGGCCTGCGCACCGAGCAGGACCCGGAGGCGCCCTGGCCGGCCCTGCCCGCCCAGTCCGCCGCCGACCACCGCCGGGAGGACATCCAGTGGGCGCGCGAGTACCTGCTGCCGTGGGTCGGGCGGCGCCTGCGCGGCGAGTCCTCCGGCGACCACGTCGAGGCCAAGCGGCCGGAACTGATGCCGCTCTGACGTCGCGTCAGCAGCGGTAGCGGTCGGCGTCGGCCGGGCGCAGCCGTTCCCGTCAGCGGGGGCGGCCGCGCCACGGCCGGGCGGCGGCCGTGTGCAGCGCCGCGGCGAGCGCGGCGCCGGCCAGGTACCAGAACAGGTCCGGCGGGTCGAACGTGGAGCCGAGGACCAGCCGGGCGAGCGCGCTGCGGCGGCCCAGCTCGTCCGGCACCCCGGTGAGCTGGTAGAACTCGACCGCCCAGCTCAGTCCGGCGGCCGCCACCGCCACGGGCAGCGGGCGCAGCCGCGGGGCCACGAGCACCACCAGCGCGTACACCAGCACCGTGTACAGCGCGTCCCCCGCGTACTTGGCGAACGCGCCGCCGGCCACCGCCCGTACGCCCAGCCCGGCCGCCACCGTCAGCACCGCCGCCACCGCGGCCGCGACGCGCACGGTCCGCCTCCCCCGAAGATCATCCACCCGGCCAGCCTACGGGCGGACCTGACCGACGACGCCGCCGGAACCGCGGCCGCCCGGGCGGCGTCCCTCCCTCCCGACGGGACGCGGCGGCAGGCGGTAGCCTGCTGCCCGGCCTGCCAAGGGGCCGGGTCCGCGCAGGTCGCGGGCGGGAACGACAGAAGGACGGGGCGGGGCGCAGTGACGCAGCTGACCGAAACGGTGGAGGGGCCCGCCCCGCGGGCGGGCGCGGCGGAGCAGCACGGCCGGGGGCCGGGGCGGCGGTTCGCCGTGGAGGGGTTCGCGCCGCGCCACGACGGCCTGGCCCGCGAGCGCGGCAAGGCGCTGCGCGAGCGGCTCCCGCGCGAGCGGCACGCCGAGTTCGCCCCCGCCGACGACCGCCCGTCCGCCGTCGAGGCGATCGAGGCGTCCAACGCCGGCCGGCTCGCCGACCTGGTGCCGATCCGGCTCGGCCGGATGGTGGCCACCCCGTTCGCCTTCCTGCGCGGGTCGGCCGGGCTGATGGCCGCCGACCTCGCCACCACCCCGGCGACCGGGATCGGCGCCCAGCTCTGCGGGGACGCGCACGCCGCCAACTTCGGCCTGTACGGGGACGCCCGCGGCCGGCTCGTGATGGACATCAACGACTTCGACGAGACCGTGCCCGGCCCGTGGGAGTGGGACCTCAAGCGGCTCGCCGCCAGCCTGGTGCTGGCCGGCCGCGAGATCGGGGCCGACGAGACGACCGCGCGCCAGGCCGCCTTCGACGCGGCCGGCTCGTACCGGCGCACCATGCGGATCCTGGCCAAGCTGCCCGCGCTGGACGCCTGGAACGCCGTCGCCGACGACCAGCTGGTCTCCTTCGCCCAGGCGCACGAGCTGACCGAGGTGCTGGAGAAGGTCGGCGCCAAGGCGCTCGGCAACACCAGCGCCAAGTTCGCCGCCAAGTCCACCGTCCGCACGAAGGAGGGCGGTTGGCGGTTCACCGCGGCTCCCCCGGTGCTCAGCGAGGTGCCGGACGCGACGGCCGGCGCCGTCGCCGCCGCACTCGGCCCGTACGTGCGGACGGTGCCCGCCGAGGTGCACCCGCTGCTCGCCCGCCACCACGTGCAGGACGTGGCGTTCCGCGTGGTCGGCACCGGCAGCGTCGGCACCCGCTCGTACGTCGTGCTGCTGACCGACCACCGGGACCAGCCGCTGGTGCTCCAGGTGAAGGAGGCGCGGCCGTCGGTGCTGGTGCCGCACCTGGCCCGCGCCGGGTTCCCGGTCACGGCGCCGGACAGCCACGAGGGCCGCCGGGTGGTGCTGGGCCAGAAGCGGATGCAGGTGGTCAGCGACACCCTGCTCGGCTGGACGACGGTGGACGGACTCCCCTACCAGGTCCGGCAGTTCCGCAACCGCAAGGGCAGCGTGGACCCGGCGGCGCTGCTGCCCGGCCAGCTGGACGACTACGCCCGGATCACCGGCGCCCTGCTGGCCCGGGCCCACGCGCACACCGCCGACCCGGGCGCGATCACCGGCTACTGCGGCAAGAACGAGGCGCTGGACGACGCGGTCGCCGCCTTCGCGGTGGCGTACGCGGACCGGACCGAGGCGGACCACGCCGACCTGGTCGCGGCCATACGGGCCGGCCGCCTGCCGGCCGAGCACGGTATCTGACGATCCGTCACCGCAGGCCCCGGCCAGCGGGGTTCAGGAACGGCGCGACCGCCGCGACGAACTCCGCCGGCCGGGCCCGGTGCACCAGGTGCCCGGCTTCGACGGTGACCATCCGGCAGTCCGGGATCCGGCCGGCCAGCTCGGCGAGGCGGTCCTGCGGCACGTGACTGGCCGGGCCGCCGGCCACCACCAGGGTCGGCGCGGTGATCTCCGCCAACCGCTCCAGCCACGCCCGGTCCGGGGTGTCGATCTGTGCCTTGATCGCCTTCACCACCGCCCAGTCGAAGCCCACCGGCCCGTCCGGGGCGTCGGCCACCGGGGTCGCGGGGCGCGGGTACGGCGCGGGGACGTCCTCCAGCACCAGCCGCCCGACCCGTCCGGGCTGCTCCTGGGCCACCAGGTAGGCCACCACGCCGCCCATCGAGTGGCCGACCAGGTCGACCCGCTCCAGGCCGAGCGCGTCCAGGAAGCCGAGGACGTCGTCCCGCATCCCGGTGAGGCCGTACCGGCCGGGACGGCCGCTGGCGCCGTGCCCGCGCAGGTCGAGCGCGTACACGCGGTGGTCCGGGGCGAGCCGGGGAAGCACGCCGGCCCAGTCGTCCGCCCCCTCCCCCAGGGCGTGCAGCAGGACCAGCGGCGGACCGCCGGGGCGGCCGCTCTCCCGGTAGGCGAGGGTGAACTCCGGCAGTTCCACGATCCCGTGCGTCGTCATGCCGATCACCGTACGCCGCACCGGGCCCGGAGCGGCCGGATGTTCTCCCACCGCTCAAAGCCCGGCCGGAGGCGTGGCGGACACCCGGCGGACGTCCGGGCCCGCCGCTACGCCTTGGTCGTCGCCTCCGGCCTCCGCGTCCGCCCGACCGCCGCCCCGGGCTCCCCCTCCCGGTCGGCCGACGCCCGGCCCGCGTACACCGACGCCAGCACCGCCAGGCCGGCCACCGCCGCGCAGACCACGCTCGCGTACGCGTACGCCGCCCGGTGCCCGCCGCCGCCCCCGGTGGCGCGCAGGTAGACGCCCGACAGCGCCGAGACGCTGACCGCCGCCGCGATCCGCTGGGCCATCTGCAGGATCGCCCCGCTCACCCCGGCCGCCTCGGCCGGCGCGTGGCGCAGCACGTACGCCTGGTTGGTGGCTCCCATCACGCCGACCGCGGCGCCGCCCAGCAGCTGCAGCACGGCGAGCAGCCAGGGCAGCGCACCGGCCGGGCCCCACCGCACCACGAGTCCGCCGGCCAGCATCACCAGGGCCGAGCCGGTCATGCCCGCGGTGACGGTGCGCCGGCCGAACCGCTGCACCACCCGCCAGGCCAGTGCGGAGGCCACGCCCATGGAGACCGCGGAGGGCAGCGCGACCAGCGCCGCGCCCATCGGGGAGAGCCCGAGGCCGTCCTGCAGGAACATGGTCAGCACCAGCCCGGCCGCGATCGAGGAGCCGAACTGGGCCATCGCGACGGCCGTGCCCAGCGCGTACGGCCGCGACCGGGTGAGCGCCGGGTGGATCAGCGGCTGGCGGCCCGCGCGGGCGTAGCGGCGCTGCCACCGGGCCAGCGCGGCGAGCAGCAGCCCGGCGCCGGCCGCGAAGGCGAGCCAGCCGGTCCAGCCGGGCGGCTGGACGAAGGGCAGCATCAGCGTCAGGGTCAGCGCGGCCACCAGCAGCAGCCCGACCACGTCCAGGTCGGCGGCCCGGGCACTTCGGCGCGGCCGCGGCAGGTGGCGGGCGGCCAGCACCACGGTGGCCAACCCGAACGGCACGTTGAGCAGGAAGGTCAGCCGCCAGCCCTGCTCGGGCCCGACGGCGGCCAGCACCGCGCCGCCCACCGGCGGCCCGAGGGCGAAGGCGAGCCCGCCGGTCACGGCGTACATCCCGAGCGCCCGGGCGCGGAGCTGGCCGCCGAACACGTCCTGGATCGTGCCGATCATCTGCGAGTTGACCAGTCCGGCCCCCGCGCCCTGGAGCAGCCGGGCCGCCACCAGCACCCACGGCTCGGTGGCGGTCGCCGAGAGCAGGCTGACCGCGGTGAACAGCGCGAGGCCGGTGACGAAGAACCACTTGCGGCCCCGGACGTCCCCCAGCCGGCCGCCGGGCACCAGCGCCAGCCCGAAGGCGAGCGAGTACCCGGCCACGATCCACTGCAGGTGGGCGGGCTGGGCGTGCAGGCTCTCGCGCAGCGCGGGGATCGAGGTGTTGAGCACGGACTGGTCGAGCAGCGTGGTGAACCCGCCCGCGACGCAGACCAGCAGCACCCGGCGCCCGGCGGCGTCGAAACGCTCCTTCGGCGCCCCGGCCGTGGACGGCTTCACGGCACGACCACCACCAGCGCGTACCGGGCGTCGGCGGGGCCCGGACAGCGGAACCGGGTGGTCTCGGCGACGAACCGCAGACAGTCACCGGCCCCGAGCAGCTCCGGCTGCCCGTCCACCGTGAGCTCCAAATCGCCCTCCAGCAGCCAGAGATGGTGCTCCAGCCCGGGCACCGCCGGCCGGTCGTAGGCGAGGTCGGCCCCCGCCGGCAGCCTCCCCTCGATCATCTCCGCCCGCAGCGCCCCGTGCGGCGGCGAGACCGACCGCCGGACGAACCCGGTCGCCTCGTCCCGCCACACCTGCTGCTCCCCGGCCCGCACCAGGCGCGCCGGCGCGGACTCCACCTCCGCCAGCAGCCGCGACATGGTCCGCCCGTACACCGCGCAGAGCCGCCCCAGCAGCGCCGCGGTCGGGCTGACCTCTGCCCGCTCGACCCGCGAGAGCGTGGACCGGCTCACCTCCGCCCGCCGCGCCAACTCCTCCAACGTCCAACCGCGTTCGAGCCGCAGCTCGGCCAGCCTGTCGGCCAACCTCTCGTCGGCCGCCGTGTCGATTCCCATATTCGCGATGCTATCCCGGATCTGAGATCGAAAGGAGAGGGCGGACGACGGCGGCCGGCGTGTGCGCCGACCGCCCCGGACCCGGATATGACCGCGACCGGGGCGGCGGCCATGGGCTACGATCGCGCAGCCCAGAACGGGCGTACGACTGGTGGGGGACGAAGGACATGACCGAAGCGGCAGTGACCGAGGGGCCCGGCGAAGGCGTCGGCGAGGACGGCGCGGCGCCCGGCTCGGGCCAGCCGGGCCGCAAGGACGGGCCGAGCGGGGTGGCGCAGGCCGTGACGGCGGTGCTGCTGTTCGGCGGCACGGCCGCGCTGCTGTGGTGGGCGGGCGCCCTCGGACACGCCTCGGCACCGGACGCGAAGCCGGCCGCCTGCATGGCACCGAAGGAGACGGACGCGCCGGAGTACCCGGCGCTGTGCGCCGCCCTCAACCGGCCGGACCTGCCGACGCTGGTCGGCATGCCGACCGAGCGCGTCTCGGTCGCGCAGTCCGGCGGCGGGCCGATGACCTTCGCGGACGGGACGAAGGTCTACGACGCCTCGGCGAAGGTGCAGCTCGGTTCGCTCATGGTTCAGCTCAACGACAACCACGGGACCGGGGTGCGGGAGTCCACCCTCTTCGCCGAGTCGAAGGAAGGGCCCACGTCGGTCCTCGGCCACCCCGCGATGACGTACTCGGACCACACGATGAAGCTCTCCTTCGGCCTGACGGGCGGGAACGCCAGCGCCGGGACGGGGGGCATCGCGCGGCACCTCGTCGTCGCGAAGGACACCAAGGCCGGCGCCGGGTCCTTCGAGCTGACGATCTGGCGGCAGGACTTCACGACCCCGGACGACGCGGCCCTCTTCCGGGTCGCCGAACAGGTGCTCCCGACGCTCCAGGGCTGGGTCGCGGGAGGGTAGGGCGTGGGCACGGCCCCGGCCGGTGCGGGGCGGCTGTCACGGGACCGTCACAGTCCTCCGCAGCTCGGCCCGTTGCTCATATGATGTGCCTGACCAGGGCCGATGCGGGCCCGCGCAGGCGAGGGGGATCATGTTCGGCATCATCAGGCCGTGTCGGCACCGGCTGTCCGAACGACTGCAGACCTCGTGGATGGCGCACCTGTGCGGGCTCTGCCTGGCGCTCCGGGACGACCACGGGCAACTGGCCCGGACCGCCACCAACTACGACGGCCTGATCATCTCGGTGCTGGTCGAGGCGCAGAGCGCCCGGGACGACGCCTCCTGGCGCCGCACCGCCGGCCCGTGCCCGCTGCGGGGGATGCGAACCGCCTCGGTCGCCAAGGGCGAGGGCGCCCGGCTGGCGGCCGCCGTCTCGCTGGCGCTCGCCTCGGTGAAGATCCGCGACCACGTCGAGGACCGGGACGGCGTGTTCGCCCGTCGGCCGGTCGCGGCCGGGGCCCGCGCGGTGACCAGGCGCTGGGACCGGAAGAGCGCGGGCAGCGCCTCCGCCGTCGGCTTCGACACCGCCGTACTGCTCGACGCGGCCTCCCGTCAGGGCGAGTTGGAGCGCGGGCTCGCCCCGGGCGGGTCCGTCCTGCTGGTCACCGAGCCCACCGAGAGCGCCACCTCGGCCGCGTTCGCGCACACCGCCGTGCTGGCCGGGCGGCCGGACAACGCCGCACCGCTGGCCGAGGCGGGCCGGCTGTTCGGCCGGCTCGCCCACCTGCTGGACGCCGCCGAGGACCAGGCCGCGGACGCCGCGAGCGGCGCGTGGAACCCGCTCACCGCGACCGGCACCGACCGTGCCGAGGCCGAACGCCTCTGCCGGGACGCCGTCCACGGCATCCGGCTCGCACTGCGCGACGTGGAACTGACCGACCGCGCCCTGGTGCACGTCCTGCTCGCGCACGAGACCGAGCGTGCCGTGGAGCGGGTCTTCGGGCCCGCCACGCACGCGGCCGCCTGCCGGACGAAGGGCGCGCCCACCGCGTCCAACCCGTACCAGACGCCGCCGCAGCACGACCCGCACCAGGCCCCGCCGGCCGGCCCGGGCGCGCCGGTCCCGCCGTGGGTCCCGCAGGGCCCCGGCTTCACCCCGCCCGGCGCACCGCCGCCGCACCGCCGCAACCTGCTGGCCGGCTGCGCGGTCTGGGCGCTGATGGCCTGCACGTGCCAGCTGATGTGCTGCGACCACGACGACCCCTTCTCGCGCGAGCGCAGGGAAGGCTGGTGCGCCCGGCAGAACTGCGACTGCGGGAACTGCGACGGTTGCGGCAACTGCGACGGCTGCTGCCAGTGCTGCCAGTGCTGCGGCGACGACGGCTGCTGCGGCGACGGCTGCGGGTGTGACGGCTGCTGCGACGGCGGCTGCGACTGCGGCTGCAACTGACCCCGCGCCCGTGAACGGCCGGGCCCGGCGCGATGGGCGGCATGCGCACCGCGCCGGGCGGGCCGGCCCGGGTGCCGACAACCCTTCACCGGCGTCCCGCGTGGGGGATATCTGGCGATCCACCCTCGTTTGCGTGCATTAGTATGCCGTTCGAAACGGGGCCGGGACGATCGGGGGATCATGCGTAACGCGGGCTTGGTGCACCAGGTGCGGATGCTGCGGGCGGGGGTGGGTGACCCGGCGTTGATGGTGGCGCAGTTCCGGTTGAGTGCGGTG
>NZ_JBHXTG010000050.1:0-70008 GCF_042677465.1 Kitasatospora sp. NPDC127111 | reverse complement strand
CCGCGGTCTCCCCCCCGGGGGGGGCGCTGGGGGGGAGCCCGGTACACCGGTCTCCGCCGCTGCGCCGTGCCGCCCGTGCGTCCCGTTGCGGCAACCGACGTCCCTGTCGGTACGGAGCCGCTTCGACTTCCGGAACCGGCCGGGGACCATCGGCCCTCCGGTCGGCCCGATCGGTCCTGTGCCTGACCCGACCGACCCCGACAGAGTTCCCGGGGCGCAGGACCGGCACGTGTCCTGGCCGTACACCACCCGACTGCCGTGAGGGGAACAGCGATGACGCGTTCTGTCCTGACCGGAATCGACGGATCGCCGCAGAGTGAGGCCGCAGTGCTCTGGGCCGCCGAGGAGGCGGTGCGCCGAGGCGTCGGCCTGCGGATCGTGCGCGCCTTGCCCTGGCTGAGCACGGAGTACGCCGATGGTTCCCTGGCCCGCGACCTTCGGCCGGCCACACTGAAGGAGCTGACCGACACCGCTGAGCGGACCCGTCGGGCGTACCCAGGGCTGGCCGTCGAGACCACCGTGGTCGACGACGACCCGGCCGACGCGCTCATCGCCGCGGGCAAGGACCAGGAACTGCTCGTCCTGGGATCCCGCGGACTCGGCGGCTTCTCCGGGTTGCTGGTCGGCTCGGTCGGTCTGGCAGTGGCGGCGCGCGTCACCGTTCCCCTGGTCCTGGTCCGGGCAGATGGGCCTCCCGAGCCGCCCTCCCTCGTACCGGCCCGTCGGGAGGTCGTCGTCGGGGTTGACGGACACCACGCCTCCGACGCCGTCCTGCACTTCGCGTTCGCCGAAGCCGCCCGGCGCGGGGCGCGGTTGAGGGCGGTCCACGGCTGGGACCCGGTGCCCGCCTGGGCGGCCGCCGGCTGGGTACCGCCCCAGCTCGACGTCGCCGCCGCGGAGGCCGGCGAGCGGGTCGTGCTGGCCGAGGCACTCGACGCCGCGCGGGTCGCCCATCCGGAGGTCGAGGTGACCGCCGAGACCCGGATCGGTGGGGCCGTCAACGCCCTCCTGGCCTCAGCGGCCGGCGCCGACCTCGTCGTCGTCGGCCGGCGTGACCACCGCCACCCGCTGGGAATGCGCCTCGGCCCAGTTTGCCCACGCCGTGATCCACCATTCCTCCGCCCCCGTCGCGGTGGTCCCGCACAGCTGATGGGCCCTTCGGCCTTGGGCCGGCGGGTGGCAGCGGCGGTGTTCCCGCTCCCGGCTCGTTGCGGGACCGGCCGGCAGGTAACCGCTCCAGAAGCCGCCGTCGTCGAGGTGCACGAACTCGCGCGCCTCGTGAGCGGGCCCGCCCGGTCGGCACGGAACACCGAACGGCCGGACCCCCACCTGCTCCCCCGTGCCGCAGCGGCCCGTGAGGCGGGCCTCCCGGCCATCCCGCAGGGACCAACGGATCTGTCCCGCCCACCCACGCGAGGCGACCATCGATGCCATGACACCTGATCCCGTACCGCTCGAGGAGTGGCACTGCCTGCGACTCCTGGCGAAGTCGTCGATCGGGCGCGTCGTGTACACCGTCGGCGCGCTCCCCGCTGTCCTTCCGGTCCGGTTCCGGCTCGACGGCGACAACAACGTGCTCCTGCGTGCCACCACAGGGTCCGAGTTCCTCCGGGCGGTCACGGACGCGCTGGTCGCCTTCCAGGCCGACGACATCAGCGGGGCCGACGGCAGCGGCTGGAGCGTCACGGTACTCGGCAGGGCCGAAGCAGCCCCGGAGGGCCCGGAAGCGCGGCACGGCGACCAGGTCGCCGTCCGCATCCGATCCGAATGGGGGACCGGCCGCCTCCTGCCCGCCGCGCCACCCACGCCACCCTGACGACCAGTCACCGCAGGTACGCGGTCAGCGCACCAACGGGGCCGACCAGACGAGCCTGGCCCCGCCCTCCGGCGGGCTCGACAGCTCCAGCCCGCCGCCCAGGCCCTGCGCCCGCTCGGCCATGTTCCGAAGACCGCTGCGCCTGCCCTGCTCGGGGATGCCCACGCCGTCGTCCTGCACCACCAGCACCACCTGTGCGCCGGTCGCCCGCAGCGAGATCTCGACCCGGCGGGCCCCGGCGTGGCGCGCCGCGTTGCTTAGCGCCTCGGCCAGCACCGCCACCACGTGGTCGGCGGTTTCCGCCGGGACGTCCGTGTCGAGCAGGCCCTCCATGCTCAGCCGGGGTGCGAACCCCAGCGTCGGCTGCGCGTCCTCGACCACCCGGACCACCCGGGCACGCAGCCCGTGGCCGGACGCGTCCTCCCGGGCCCGCAAGCCGAAGATCGTCGATCGGATGATCTTGATGGTCTCGTCGAGGTCCCCCACCGCCCGCAGCACCCGGTCCGAGGCCCCGGAGTGCTCGATGAAACGGGCGGCGCTCTGCAGGGTCATCCCGGTGGCGAAGAGCCGCTGGATGGCCAGGTCGTGCAGGTCACGGGCGATCCGGTCGCGGTCCTCCAGCATCGCCAGCTGCTCGGCGTCCCGGCGCCGCTCCCCCAGCTCCAGGGCCAGGGCCGCCTGGCCGGCGAAACCCAGCAGCGGACTGATCTCCCGCTCGGTGAAGGGCGGCTCGCCGGCCCGGCGGGCCAGGAGCAGCACACCCTCGGTCAGGCCGCCGGCCCGACCCAGCGGAACCGCCACCGCGGCGCCGAGGCCGTCGAAGCGGCGCGGCCCGGCGGACAACCGCGGGTCGCCGGCCAGGTCCGCAGTGGTCACCGGTTCCGCCTTCGCGACGGCCTCACCCGAGAGCGTGCCGTCCGCCGGAACCACGAGCCCCAGCCGCCCCGCCGCGTCACCGCCCAGTGCCAGCTCCACCCGCAGCGCCCCGGTGCCGGGCACCGGTACCGACATGTCCGCCAGCTCGGCGCCGGTGATCTCCCGGGCCCGCTGTCCGATCAGCTCCACCACCTCGGAACGGGGACTGCCGGACAGCAGCGCCCTGGTGATCTCCGCGCTCGCGCGCAGCCAGCCGTGCTGGCGCTGCGACTCCTCGTAGAGGCGGGCGTTGTCGATGGCCACCCCGGCAGCGACCGCGAGCGTCGAGATGACGGACTCGTCATCGGCGTCGAACTCCTCGCCACCGCGCTTGTCGGTCAGGTAGAGGTTGCCGAAGACCTCGTCGCGCACCCGCACCGGGACGCCCAGGAAGGACCTCATCACCGGGTGGTGCGCCGGGCAGCCGTACGAGGCCGGGTGCTCGGACAGGTTCTCCAGCCGCAACGGCTCCGGATGACGGATCAGCTCGCCCAGCAGTCCCCTGCCCGTCGGGTAGGGACCGATCTGCGCGATCTCCTCCTCCGCGAGGCCGACCGTCAGGAACTGCGACAGCGTCTCGCCGTCCGGCCCGATGACGCCCAGTGCCGCGTACCGGGCGTCCACCAGCAACGCGGCCGCCTCCACGATCCGCCGCAGCACCTGGGTGAGGTCCAGCTCCCTGCCGACCGACAGGACCGCCTCCAGGAGGCTGTGCACCCGATCCCGGGTGCCCCGGGCCGCGTCGATCCGCGCCTGCAGCTCCTCCAACAGTTCATCCAGCCGCAGCTGCGGCACGCGCGGCCGTCCCTCGTCCCCGCCCACGCGAGCCTCCTCATCCCTGGTTACCAGCCGGTTGATTCTCGCAGACGACCACCACCCCGTCACCGAGGCCCGAACCACAGCGCGAGGCGGTGCCCGTCGGCCCGCCCCGGCGGGACCTCCGGTCCTCGGCAGTGCACCGTCATCTCCGGTTCCCTGGTCTCCCCAGACGCACCACTCGACGCGGAGGGGACTGCAGATGGCAACCGACCAGCGGCACGCTTGGCTGCGGGCAGACCGTACGGCGGAACGAACGGATCCGACTGGGGAGGAGAAGCGGTGAGGGGATCGATCCGAACCGGCTGCTTCCTGGGCATCCCCGTGCGCGTCCACTGGAGCGCTCCGCTGCTGGTCGTCGTGCTCGCCCGGGGCTTGGTCTCGCAGACCCTGCCCCGGTGGGCACCGAGGCACTCCGGCAACGCGTACACCACGGCGGGCGTCGTCGCCGCGCTCCTGCTCACCGACTTCCACGGCCACGCCAGCGGCCTGGCACCCGTCGACTGCTCGCCGCCGTACCGGCCGGCCGTCGGGAGGACGTACGCGTGCGCGACGTCATGGTTCCCCTGGCAGCGTGTGCCACCGCCGCGCCCGACGATCCGCTCTCCGAGGCCGTCGAGCGGATCACCCGCCGTCCGGCAGCCGCATCCTCGTCCTCGACGGCCGCACCCCCATCGGCATCGTGACGGGTCACGACGTCGCCCAGATCCTCCAGGACCACGCCCTCGGTATCACCACACCGGCCGGCAGCCCGAACTGACCGTCCGGAGCAACCCGACCCCGCCGGGCCAGGCCAGGCGGGGTCGGACGGCGGGCTCGGGCAGGCCACCGGATCCGGGATCCGGAGCAGCCTCGGCGCGGGACCCGCACCGACGGCACGCCAAAGCGGGCGGCCGGAACGAGCCGGCCGCCCGAGGAGCGCGGCGAACTGCCCTGTGGTTACTCGGCTCGACGCACCGGGCACTCCACCGGAGGCCCCGCCGCTCTACACAACGGCGGGCCTCGCGGTCAGCCGGTCCTGGAGCAGGTCGACCGCTTCCTGCATGGTCGCGGCCGCGACGTGGGCCCGGACCGGCCGCCCATCGAGGTCCACCACGGCCTGGGCGAGGCAGGGCCTGGCGATCGAGTGGTGCGCCTCCTGGGTGAGCTTCACCCGGGCGGCGAGGACGGGATCGTCCACACGCTCGAGCACGGCGGCCATCTTGGCCCGCGCGTAATCCGGAGCGGCCAGCGAGACCTCTCCACGGGTCTCCACCAGGACGTCGACGACGGGGCGGGTCGGCAGGCGGTTCACCAGCTTTCCTTTCCGAGGGGCAGCAGGTCGTGGTGTGCGGCGCGACCGTCCGCGGGGACGCGGACGGTGGTCCCGGTGGTGCCGAGGAGGATGCCGAGGGCGTTGTCGAGCGGGCCGATCGCGGCGAGGCGGCCGGTGCGTTCGGCGAAGGAGGCGGCGGCTTCGGCCTTGGGCCGCATCGAGCCCTCGGGCAGGTCGAGTGCGCGCAGCTGCACCGGGGTGGCGGTGAGCAGCGGGCGGGGTCGGGAGGTGGCGAAGCCGGTGAACACGTGGGTGACGTCGGTGAGGATCAGCAGGGCGTCGGCGTCGAGTTGTTCGGCGAGCAGGGCCGCGGTGAGGTCCTTGTCGACGACGGCTTCGACGCCGTGCAGCAGGCCGGTGTCGGTGTCGCGGATGACCGGGACTCCCCCTCCGCCGCCGGCGATGACCACCGTCCCGGTGGCCAGGAGGGACCGGACGGCCGGTACCTCGCTGATCGCCACCGGTCGTGGGGAGGGGACGGTGCGGCGCTGCCGGTCGCCGTCGCGGGCGGTGGTCCAGCCGCGTTCGGTCTCCATCGTTTTGGCCTGCGCTTCGGTGAGTTGGCCGCCGATGAACTTGCTCGGCTGCTGGAAGGCCGGATCGTGGGGGGCGACCTCGGTGTGGGTGACGACGGCCGCCACGGCGCGGCCCGGCAGCCGGCCCGTCAGTTCCCGGGCGAGGAGCGTGCCGATCATGCCCTGGGTCTGGGCGCCGAGGACGTCCAGCGGGTAGGGCGCGGTGAGGGCCGGGTCGGCCTCGCTCTCGGCGGCGAGCAGGCCGACCTGTGGGCCGTTGCCGTGGGTGATCACCAGCTCGTGTCCGGCTTCGACGAGTTCGGCGAGGGAGCGGGCGGCCTGGTGGACGTGGTGCAACTGGACGGCGGCGTCGGGGCGTTCGCCTCGCTGGAGCAGGGCGTTTCCGCCGAGTGCGGCGACGATGCGCATGGTCAGTTCCTTCCGAGGGTGGCGACCAGGACCGCCTTGATGGTGTGCATGCGGTTCTCGGCCTGCTCGAAGACGAGGGAGGCGGGGGACTCGAAGACGTCGTCGGTGACTTCGAGCCCTTCGAGGCCGTGCTCGCGGGCGAGTTCGGCGCCGAGGTCGGTGTTGCGGTCGTGCAGGGCGGGCAGGCAGTGCAGGAAGGCGGTGTCGGGGTTGCCGGTGGCGGCGAGCAGGTCGGCGTTGACCTGGTACGGGAGGAGCAGGTCGATGCGCTCCTTCCACTTGGCGTGGTCCTCGCCCATCGAGACCCAGACGTCGGTGTAGAGGTAGTCGGTGCCGCGGACCGCCTCCTGCGGCTTCTCGCTCAGCGTGATCCGGGCTCCCGTGTCCTCGCCGATCCTTCGGCACTGCGTGACCACGTCCGGGGCTGGCCACAAGGCCTGGGGGGCGGCTATCCGCACGTCCATGCCCAGCAGGCTCCCCATGACCAGGAGGGAGTTGGCGGTGTTGTTGCGGGCGTCGCCGAGGTAGCAGAAGGAGATCTCCCGCAGTGGCCGGCGGCTGTGCTCGCGCATGGTGAAGACGTCGCACAGGCTCTGGGTCGGGTGCCACTGGTCGGTGAGACCGTTGTAGACGGGCACGCCGGCGCGCTCGGCGAGTTCGGTGACGGCGTCCTGGTCGAAGCCGCGGTACTCGACGGCGTCGTACATCCGGCCCAGGACCCGGGCGGTGTCGGCGATGCTCTCCTTGTGGCCGATGTGCGAGCCGTCCGGGCCGAGGTAGGTGGTGGTGGCGCCCTGGTCGGCGGCGGCGACCTCGAAGGCGCAGCGGGTGCGAGTGGAGGCCTTCTCGAAGATCAGGGCGATCCTGTGGCCGGTGAGCCGGGCCCGTTCGGTGCCCGCCCGCTTGGCGGCCTTGAGTTCGGCCGCGAGGTCGAGCAGGTGGTGGATCTCGGCGGGGGTGAAGTCCAGTTCGCGCAGGTAGTGGCGGCCGTGCAGGTCGATGGTCATGGTGGATTCCTCTTCCGGAGGGTGATCAGTTGGCGGGGTCTCGCTGGATGGGGCAGCTCATGCAGCGCGGGCCGCCGCGGCCGCGGCCGAGCTCGGATCCGGCGATGGTGACGATCTCGACGCCCTGCTTGCGCAGGTGGGTGTTGGTGGTGGTGTTGCGCTCGTAGCCGACGACGACGCCCGGGGCGAGGGCGAGGAAGTTGCTGCCGTCGTCCCACTGCTCGCGTTCGGCGGCCCGGGTGTCCTGCTCGGCGGAGAGGAAGCGGACCTTGTCCAGGCCGAGGGCCTCGGCGAGCGAGGCGGCGAGGTCGGTGTCCGGGGCGACGTCGAAGCCGGCGGGTCGGTCGGGGGCGGGGGTGAGGGTCCACGCGCGCAGCCCGTCGGCCAGGCCCGGGTAGATGACGAAGGCGTCCCGGTCGATCATCGTCAGCACGGTGTCCAGGTGCATGAAGGCGCGGCTCTCGGGCAGTCGCACCGCGATCAGGCGGTGGGCGGTGCTGGTGGCGAAGAGCTGCTGGGCGAGGGCTTCGACGGCCTGCGCGGTGGTGCGCTCGCCCATGCCGACCATGACCACTCCCGGGGCGAGGACGTGGACGTCGCCGCCCTCCAGGCTCAGGCCCGGGGTCGGGCTGGTGCCGTCGAGCAGCGGGGGCGCGGTCTCGGCGAACAGCGGGTGGAAGCGGTAGATCGCCGCGGTGTGCAGGGTCTCTCGGCGTCGGGCCGGGCGGGCCATCGGGTTGAGGCTGTAACGTCCGCCGATCCAGCAGGAGTTGTCGCGCGGGAAGAGGTGGTTGGGCAGCGGCGGCAGGGCGAAGTCCTGGTCGCCGAGGGTGTGCCAGAGCAGGCTGTGCGGGTTGCGCAGGGGCAGGTCGTCCTTGAGGACGCCGCCGATCAGGTAGCCGGTCAGAGTCTCGCCGTCGAGCTGCTCGCAGAGCTCCCGGACCGGGTCCATCAGGGCGTGGCCGACCGCGGCCGGGGTGACGACCCGGTCGAGCAGCCAGGCGCGGGCGCTGGGGATGCCGAGGGTCTCGGCGAGCAGGTCGGCGTAGTGGTGGACGCGGACGCCGTGGTCGCGCAGCACCTGGGCGAATGCGTCGTGCTCCTCGCGGGCGCGCTTGGCCCACAGGATGTCGTCGAACAGCAGTTCGTCGACGTTGCGCGGGGTCAACCGGGACAGCTCCAGGCCCGGTCGGTGCAGGATCACCTGGTGCAGTCGGCCGGCCTCGGAATCGACACGCAGGGTGGACATGGAGGGTTCGCTCCTCGTTCTCGGTGCAGGTGGTGCTCGGTGCAGGTGGCGCTCGGTGCAGGTGGCGCTCAGTGCAGGTGGCGCGGGGTCAGCGCCCGGCGCAGGATGGTCGGCAGGCCGACCGGACGGGCCGCCCGGGCGGCCTGCGGAAGCTGTGCGGTGGCGGCCGGTGCTCCGACCGGGGAGGCGTCCTCCCCGGTCCGCCCGATGGCGGCGCGCTCGCCCTGGGGTCGCTTGAGCCAGATGTAGACGGGGATGCCGAGCAGGATGGTGAACAGGCCGTAGTAGACGGTCTGGTATCCGCTGCCCTGGATCGACCAGTACGAGAAGGCGAGCGCGAGGAGCGCGACGACGGTGTCCCGGACGAAGCGCCGGCGGTCCAGTTCCTCCCGGCCACGGCGCACCAGCCAGAACAGCTGGGCGGCGGCGGAGACCAGGTACGGGATGACCGCGGTGAGCACGCTCAGCAGGACGATTTCGGTGAAGACCCTGGTGAAGCCGGTGTAGCTGACGACGGTGAGCACCGAGGCGAGGACGGTCGCCGACACGATGCCGAAGGCCGGCACCTCGCCGCGTCCGCGCACCTTGGTGAACGCCGCCGGGAAGAGTCCGTCCTTGGCCGCGGCCATCGGCATCTCGGCACAGATGAGGGTCCAGCCGTTGAGTGCGCCGGTCCCGGAGACGATCGCCGCCAGGGCGACCAGGTCGCCCGCCCAGCTGCCGCCCGCGATGTTGTTCACGGCGTCGGAGAACGGTGCGGTGGAGGAGCCGAGTTGACCGTGGGGGACGGTCCCGAACACCGCCAGGGTCCCGAGCAGGTAGATCCCGGCGCAGGCCAGCGTGCCGTAGACGGTGGCGCGCGGCACGTTGCGCTTCGGCTCCCGTACCCGCCCGGCGGCCACTGAGGCCGTCTCCAGCCCGATGTAACTGAACAGGGCGATCGCCCCCGCAGCGGAGACCGCGCCGAGCGCCGAGCCTCCACTCGCGTTGAAGGCCCCGAAGTTCCCGGACTTCACGAACAGCAGGCCGGCCGTCGCCATGAACGCCAGCGGAAGGAACTTCAGCACCGTCGTGACCAGTTGGAAGGCCCCGATGCTGCGCACGCCCGCGAGGTTGACGACGGCGGGCACCCAGAGCCCCACCAGGGCGATCACGATGGACGCCCAGGTGTGGTGGCCCTTGTTGACGAACACCTCGACGTAGCCCACCCAGGCCACCGCGATGGCCGCGTTGCCCGCCCAGGCGGTGATCCAGTACGACCAGGCGGTCAGGAAGCCCGCGAACTCGCCGAACGCCTCCCGGGCGTACACGTACGGGCCACCGCTGCCCGGGGACCGCTCGGTCAGCCGCCCGAAGGTCACGGCGAGCGCCAGCGCACCCACCGTCACCAGCACGAACGCCACCAGCGCGATCGGCCCGTACGGCGCCAGCGCCGAGGGCAGGGCGAACACCCCGGTCCCGATGATGCTGCCGACGACCAGCGCGGTCGCGGCGGGCAGCCCGAACGACCGCTCCTGCCGGGCCCGCGTGCCGTCCGGGGTCCCTGATCGTCTCCCGCGATCGAGCGCTGACATGAAGCGGCTCCTTTGCCGATGTGCGAAAAATCCGTGGGCCGGTCCGTTCGACCGCCCGTCGCTGAAGATCCTCTGCGCACGGCCCTGCCGTACCCCAGGGGCCGACAGTCCCTCACCTCGGACCCGGCCGTCCCGGATACCGCCCCCATGGGTCCCGCCCGGTCCCGGGTCGACCGGCCCCTCGTGTCCGCGCCCTGCTTCGCTGCGTCGCGGTTCCGATGGGGTCTTGTGGCTGGGGTGCAAGGGCCCACCTGGCCCTCGGGCCGGCCCGAGGTGTCCGGTTGGCTTGGTTCCGCGTACCCCATCCGCCGCTGCCGCCCCCTCCTGGGAGCACAGCCCCTCGACGGGACCTCTCACCATGAGCCCATGCCAGGACACCGACACCCACGCCGCGCCGGCCGGCCTTGCCGCAGCCCGCACCGGGACGACGGCGACCGTGCGCGTCAGCGGTGAACTCGACCTCGACACGGCCGCCCGGATCGCCCCCCTCCTGGTCCGCTCCCTCCGCGGTGCCGACCGGGCGCTGACACTCGACCTCAGCGACCTTCAGTTCTGCGACAGCTCCGGGGTGAACCTCTTCCTGCGTCTGGACCGACTGTCCCGCGCCGAGGGCAAACAGCTGCGTCTGCAGCACATCCCCGCACAACCCGCCCGCGTACTCCGCTTGCTCGGGGTGCAGCACCAGCTGGCCTGCGACTTCCTTGCCGCCTGAACGACCGGACGCGCCACCGCGGCGAATCTTGCGGCGGAGACGGGCACCGAGCCTCCCGAGGGATCGATGCCCACCGGCACGCGCCTTCCGGACGGCGCCGTGCTCGCGCGGTGCGTGGCCCGGCCGGGTCAGCGCGGCACACGTACGAGGTGCTGCCCCACTGCCCGATCACCGGGACGGTGAACGGCAGGCAGCTCCGGGCAACCTCGAGGCGCTCGGCTCGGCGAGGCCACCGGGCCGATCGGCGGTGAGGACCGGCCCGAAGCGCAACGGGTATGCGTCACACGGGACTTCTTCGCGTTCATCGCCGAACGGGTGCCGGATCTCGTCGAAGAGTTCGGAGCGGACAACGGTCTGTGACGGACACGGGCAGAAGGGCAGATCAATGACCGACGCCGCCGTCGAAGCGACAGGGGTGGTCAAGCGGTACGGGAACGCGCGGACCGGCAAGACCGCCCTGGTAGGCCTCGACCTCACCGTGCAGCGCGGAGAGGTGTTCGGTTTCCTCGGCCCCAACGGTGCCGGGAAGACGACGCTGATCCGCCTGCTGCTCGACCTCATCCGGCCCACGTCCGGGACGCTACGGGTACTGGGCGCCGATCCGCGCGACAACGCGAAGACGCGGGGCCGGATCGGCTATCTCGGCGGGGACTTCCGCATCGACAGCCGGCAGACCGGCCGTGAGGCGCTGACCTACCTGGGCGACCTGCGCGGCGGCGTCCCGGCCGCGCGCATCAGCGAACTCGCTGAGCGCCTCGACCTGGACCTGACCCGCCGGATCAGCACCCTGTCGAAGGGAAACCGGCAGAAGGTCGGCGTCGTGCAGGCGTTCATGCACACCCCGGAGCTGCTGGTGCTCGACGAGCCGACCAGCGGTCTGGACCCGTTTCTGCAGCAGCGGTTCGTCGAGATGGTGCGGGAGGCCAACGCCAACGGGCAGACCGTCTTCATGTCCTCGCACGTGATGAGCGAGGTGCAGCAGACCTGTCGGCGGGTCGGCATCATCCGCGAGGGCGAGCTGGTCGCCGTCGCGGACGTGGAGCAGCTGCGCCAGTCGGCGCACCGCACGATCGAGATCGCGTTTCGCGGCAACGTGGGTGCCCGGACGTTCGAGGCGCTGCCGCAGTTGCAGAACGTTTCCGTCACGGACGCGCCGGACGGCGGGAGCGTGCTGCACGCGATCCTGACCGGGAGTCCGGATGCCCTGCTGAAGACCGCCGCCCGGTTCGAGGCGACCAGTCTGCTGGCGCAGGAGCCGGAGCTGGAGGAGATCTTCTTCACCTTCTACGAGCACGGCTCGCACGGGAACGGATCGAAGGGCGTCGCATCGTGAACATCGCAGTCCTGCGCGAACACCTGACGGACAACCGCCGCGGATTCCTGGGCTGGGCGCTGTCGATCACCGCGGTCGCGGCCATGTACTCCTCGCTGTGGCCGGTCATGGGCGGCGGCTCGGGCCTGGCCACCGCGGTCAACTCGTTCCCGAAGTCCATGCGCGACGCCTTCCACATGGAGGACTACGGCACCGCGGCCGGCTACTTCGGCTCGACGGTCTTCGGGCTGCTCGTGCCGGTCCTGCTGGCCGTCTTCGCCACCGCGGCCGGAACCAGGGCGATCGCCGGCGACGAGGAGGCCAGAACGCTGGACCTGGTCATGGCGCACCCGGTTCGCCGGGTCACGCTGGCCCTGTCACGCTGGCTCGCGGTCCTGGCCGGCCTGGTACTGCTGCTCGCGGAACTCGCCCTTCGGGTGCCCGCGCGATTCGCCGCGCTCAGCACGGCGAACCTGGCCGCCATGACCTTCCAACTGACGCTCTTCGGCTGCTGCTTCGCCTCGATCGCCTTCGGGATCGGCGCGTACACCGGCCGCCGCACGTACGCGATCACCGGCAGCGCCTACGTGACCATCGTCGCCTACCTGTGCGACTCCTTCCTCCCGCAGGTCAACGGCCTGCACTGGATCCAGTACTGGTCCCCGTTCCACTGGTACCTGGGCGGCGAACCGCTCAAGAACGGCATCCAGTGGATCCACTGCGCACTGCTGGCGGGACTCGGCCTGTCCTTCACCGCCATCGGAATCTGGGGCTTCAACCGCCGGGACCTTGCCCAGGGCAACTGACGCCCGACCACCGGACAACCCACGGGGACCGCCATCGGAAGCGGCACCTGACGCCTCGCCAATCCGCTCGTGTTCCAGTAGCCACCCGATGACGAGCTTCTTCGGAGCCAGCGCGGCCACCCGGCCCAGGGCCGTCCGCAGGGCTGCGCGCGCCTCCGCCTGGATGCGGGGCAGCCTGCTGGCTCTCCGGCGGCCGCGTCCTGGCGGGCATGAACGTCGACATCTGGGACGTCACCGACCCGATCCGCGACCTGGTCCGCTCGAAGCGGGTCGTCGACGCGGACCGGCTGACGGATCCCGGCATCCCCCTCCGCGACGTCTGAGCCGGGACGAGCACCCCGGAGCCGCCCGGAACCACACCAGGAGGCCACCGAGGCCGGCGTCCCCGGTCCCACTAGCCCCATGGATGCGTCGGAGAAAGTTGACATGTCGGAGTTCTCCGACACATAGTGGTGGGCATGGCAGCAGTCGATGTGTTCAGCGCGTTGGCCAATCCGGTGCGGCGCGGGGTGCTGGAGGCGCTGCGGGACGGTCCGAGCGCGGCCGGTGATCTCGCCGGCCGGTTCGCGCTCAGCAGGTCCGCCGTCTCCGAGCACCTGTCGGTGCTCAGGAACGCGGGGTTGGTGCGGGAGGAGCCGAGGGGACGGCATCGCTACTACCACCTCGAGGCGGAGCCGCTTGCCGAGGTGGACGGCTGGCTGCATCCCTTCGAGCACTACTGGCGCGGCCGGATGGCGGCGCTGGCCGACCTGATCGACGAGGAGAACCCGTGACCACCGACGACCCGACCACCATCCGCTGCGACCAGTTCATCGCCCATCCGCCCTCCGCGGTCTGGAGGGCCCTGACCGACCCCGACCTGCACGCGAAGTGGTGGGCCGCCGGTGACGTGCGGCCCGTCGTGGGCCACCGCTTCACCCTGGACATGGGGCCCTGGGGACAGCAGGCGTGCGAGGTGCTCGCCGTCGAGCCCGAGCGGCTGCTCCGCTACAGCTTCGCCCCGGGCTCGCTGGACACCACGATCACCTGGCAGTTGCTCCCGGAGGGGACCGGCACGCGCCTGCTCCTCGAACACGCCGGCTTCGACCTGGACTCCCCGCTGGGCAAGGCCGCGCTCGACGGCATGGGGCGTGGATGGCCCGACGTCCTGCGGCGCATCGAGCCGGTCCTCGCCGCGCCGACCCCGTAGCGACCGGCCGACGTCACGACGCGGGGGCCGTTCAGCACCGCCCGCCCGGCACTGCCGGTTCGGCGGCGATCAGCCCCCGACCCGGCGCAGGGCGCCGGGGGTGCGGAGGTCGGCCAGGGTCGGGTAGCCGTCCACGGCCATCAGGAGGTCGGCCTCGGCGAGCAGTGAGCGCAGGACGTGGACGACGCCGTCCGTCCCGCCGAGGGCGAGGCCGTAGGCGTACGGGCGGCCGACGCCCACCGCCGTCGCACCGAGGGCGAGCGCCTTGACGACGTCCGCGCCGCCGCGGACGCCGGAGTCGAAGAGGACGGGCAGGCCGTCGGCGGCCTCCACCACGCCGGGCAGGGCGTCGAGGGCCGGCAGGCCGCCGTCGGCCTGCCGGCCCCCGTGGTTGGAGCAGTAGATCCCGTCCACCCCGCCGTCGCGGGCACGCCGGACGTCCTCGGGGTGGCAGATGCCCTTCAGCAGGATCGGCAGATCGGTGAGTGAGCGCAGCCAGGGCAGGTCGTCCCAGGTCAGCGGGTTGCCGAAGACGCCGACCCACTCGCGGACCACGGCCGCCGGATCCTCCTCGGGGGCCTTGGCCAGCCGGGCCCGGAAGACCGGGTCGGAGGTGTAGTTGGCCAGGCAGTGCCCGCGCAGCTGGGGGAAGTTGCCGGTGGCGAGGTCGCGCGGGCGCCAGCCGGTGACCCAGGTGTCCAGGGTGATCACGATGCCCCGGAAGCCCGCCGCCTCCGCGCGGTGGACCAGGCTCTCGGCGAGGGCACGGTCGGCCGGGGTGTAGAGCTGGAAGAAGCCGGGCGTGTCGCCGAACTCGGCGGCGACCTGCTCCAGCGGGTCGACGCTCAGCGTGGACGCCACCATCGGCACGCCGGTGCGGGCGGCGGCCCGGGCGGCGGCGAGGTCCCCGTGCCCGTCCTGGGCGCAGAGCCCGATCACCCCGACCGGCGCCAGGAACAGCGGCGAGGGCAGCCGCAGGCCGAAAAGGTCCACCGTGAGGTCCCGCCGCGCGGCGCCCACCATCATCCGGGGCACCAGGCCCCAGCGCTCGAAGGCGGCCGTGTTGGCCCGCTGGGTGTGCTCGCCGCCCGCGCCGCCGGCCACGTACGACCGGAGCGAGGGCGACAGCGCGGCCTCGGCGCGGGCCGCCAGGTCGGCGAACGTCATCGGCAGGCCGGGTTGCCGGCCGAACAACCCGTCGAGGTAGATCTCGTTCTGGTAATCGCCGAACTGCTGCCCCGTCATGACCCGTCGCCGTCCTCTCCCGCACCCGCACCCGCACCCGCGCCTGCGCCGTCCCGGGGCCGGTCCCGGCGGCGGCCGCCCCGGCCTGCCGAACCCCCGGGGGCGGGTGTCAGCCCCGTGGATCGGACGTGAAGAAAGAAAGGCCGGAGCCCGGGTACCCACCCGCCGTGGGCACCCGGACTCCGGAACCGGTGGCGCCGCCTCCGACGACCGGCCGTCAGGCGACCGGCGGGAAGGCCTCCACGTCGGGCTTGAGCAGCTGGCCGGGCGCGGGCGCGTGCTGGTTCACCAGGTAATCGGTGACCAGCTTGCCCAGCTCGGCGCTGCGGCCGACCGCGCAGTGCTCGACCACGTCGACGCTGACCAGGACGGCGTTGCCGAGCTGGCGCTGCATGTTCTGGGAGAACTTGTACTGGGTGGCCGGGTCGTAGAGGTTGCCGATCACCATGACCGGGTTGGCGGTGCCGCGGTTCCACGGGCCGGAGTAGCGCTCGGCGTCGCGCGCCGGGGCCGGCCAGCTGGCGCAGGCGGGCGCGTCGAAGGCCTGGTAGCGGCCGAAGGTCGGCGACTCCTTCTCCCAGGCGCGGGCCAGGTTGGCGAACACCTTCGGGTTCGACGGGTACGGCTTGTCCTGGCAGTTGACGCCGTAGTACGAGTCGTCGGCGCTGTACGGGGTCTCCGGAAGGGCCTCGCGCAGCGCGGAGGGGACGGTCACGGCCAGCGTGTTCGCGTCCTCGGTGGAGGCCTGCGGGGCCGCCGCCAGAGCGGGCGCGCCCTTCGACTGGAGCACCTCGTGCAGGGCCTGCAGCGACTTGGCGAGCGGGGCCTGCCGGCTCTGCGCGTAGAGGGCGTTGGCCACCTGGCTGGTGAAGCTGGACAGGGTCACCTGGGTGCCGTTCGGCAGGGTGACCGGGCTGGTGCGCAGGTGGTCGCGGATGGCGTCGAACTTGGCCCGGGTGTCCCCCTCGCCGAAGGCGCAGCGCGGGGCGCCGGCCGCCTTGCAGCGCTTGAGGAACTCGTCCAGGGCGAGTTCGAAGCCGGCGGCGCGCTGCCGGTCGTACTCGACGCCGTTGTGCAGCCGCAGGTTGGGGTCGACGTTGCCGTCGATGATCACCGCGCGGACCTTGTCCGGGTACATGCCGGCGTAGGTCGCGCCGATCAGCGTGCCGTACGAGAAGCCGGCGTAGGTGAGCTGCTTGTCACCGACGGCCCGGCGCATCCGGTCGAGGTCGCGGACGACGTTCTCGGTCGACATGTGCTCGATCAGCGGGCCGGCGTTGCGGGAGCAGGCGTCGGTGTAGTCCTCGGTGGCGTCGAGCGTGGCGTCGACCTCGGCCTTGGTGACCGGGACGCCGACCTGCCGGTCGAAGACGGCGGCGGCCTCCTCGTCGGTGGTGAAGCACTTCAGCGGGTTGCTCCGGGCGACGCCGCGCGGGTCGAAGCCGACCAGGTCGAAGCGGTCCTGGACGTCCTTGCCGAACCGGGTGGTGGTGGCCCAGAGGTAGCCGCTGCCGCCGGGGCCGCCGGGGTTGAGGAACAGCGAGCCGATCCGCTTGGCCGGGTCGGCGGCGCGGCGGCGCATCATCGCGATGCCGATCTTCTCGCCGGAGGGGTTGTCGTAGTCCAGCGGCACCGGGTAGACGGCGCAGTCGTAGATCCCCGGGTCGGGCTTGGTCGGGTCGGGATTGCAGGGCGTCCAGGCGACCGGCTCGACCCGGGCCTCGGCGGCCGGCGCGGCCGAGGGGGGTTCGGGCGCGGCCGACGCCGCGACGGCGGTGCCGGCGACGAGGGCGAACGCGCTGGCAACGGCCAACGCCAGACTGGGAATGCGGGACACGTAACCTCCTCCGGTTCAGCAAACCCGGCCAGCCTGGCAGGCGGTGCCCGGAAGGGGAAGACCATGAACCACCGTAGATTCTTCTGGTCAGTCGTCATCAGCCCGGCGATTCGTGGGCCTGACGGATGCTTTGGTACGGATTCCACTGCGGCGTGACCGGGCACCCGGCCTCGCCTCAGGAGCGCGCCCGCGCCAACTCCGCCACCGCGGACGGTTCGGACACCACCACCGAATCCGGCACCGCGGACGGTTCCGGCACCGCGGACGGTTCGGCCACCGCGGCCGGCTCCGACGCCGCGACCGGCCGGCGGCGCTCCGCCCACCGGACCGCCGGACCCATCGCGCAGCCGGCCGCCAGGAAGAGCCCGCCCAGCAGCAGCCACCCGGGCGCGCCCCAGTCCAGCAGCAGGGTGGTGAGCAGCAGCGGCCCGAGGGTGCGCGCGACCGCCACGCCGGAGCCGAAGAAGCCCTGGTACTGGCCGGTCTGGTGGGCGGGGGCGAGGTCGAAACTGATCTGCCAGGAACCCGCGGACTGCTTCATCTCGCCGACCACCTGGAGCGTCGCGGCGACCACCAGCAGGGCGGCCATCGCCCAGAGCGGCACGTCCCCGGCCGACAGGGCGAACACCACGCACGAGGCGAGCAGCAGGACCCCGGCGTCGCGGACGGCGCGCGAGGCGGTGCGCAGTCCGGTGACGCCGCGCGCCGCGCGGACCTGGAAGCCCATCACCACCGCGGTGTTGAGGACGAAGAGCGCCGGACCGAGCCAGCCGAGGTGCTCCGCCCGGGCGGCGATCCAGAGCGGGATGACCAGGCTGAGCAGCGGCATCCGCAGCAGCAGCACGGTGTTGACGAGGGTGACGACGGCGTACGGCCGGTCCGAGAGCACGGCCAGCCGCGGCCCGGCGTCCGAGCGCCCGCTTACGGCGGCCGACGCGGGCACGGCGGGTACGGCGGGCAGCCGCAGCAGGATCAGCCCGCTGACCAGGAAGCCGGCGGCGGTGGCCGCGAACGCGGCGAGGAAGGCCGTGCGGCTGCCGACGCTCAGCACGATGCCGCCGAGCGCGGCGCCGAGGGCCAGGCCGGCGTTGAGGGTCGACTGCAGGTGGGCCAGCAGCGCGGTCCGCTCCGCCCGGGCGACCAGGCCGCCGACCAGCGCCTGCCGGGCGGCCGACAGCCCGGACTGGGTGGTGGCGTAGAGGCAGACCGCGATCAGGAAGGCCGGGAAGGAGCGGACCACCAGGAAGGACGCGACCACCGCGCCGGTGGCGAACGCCAGCAGCACCGCCGTGCCGCGCGGCCCGCGCCGGTCGGCGAGGTGGCCGAGCGGCACGCCCGCCACCGAGCCGATCGCCCAGGCCACCGCCAGGGCGGCACCGAGCCGGGTGGCCGACATGCCGATGACGTGGGTGAAGTACAGCGCCGAGCAGGTGTAGTACGCGCCGTCACCGATGGCACTCGCCAACTGGGCGGCCGCGACGGTCCGTTGCGCGCCGGGCGGTGGTACGAGACGTGTGGACAACTGATCCCCCCGAGGTCGCGGCCGCCCTCGGGCCGCCCTGTTCCTGGCTGATGATGTTCATCCTAAGGACCAGGTGGACCACCGGACAGGTCCATCCACCGCACGGAACAGTGGTCCACTTCGACCCGGCCACGGATGCCGATCTTGGTTGTCGGTCCGCGGCGGCAGCTCCTAGGATCGGCGGCATGGCGACAAGACTCGTGCAGATCAACATGAAGGCCCGGGACGACTCGGCGCTCGGCCGGTTCTGGGCGGAGGCACTCGGGTGGGGTGTCGACAGCGAGGGGCCGGGCGTGACCAACCTCGAACCGGTCGGCTTCGCCTACCCCGACCCCACGGCCGTCTGCATCGACCTCATCGCCCGCCCGGAGCCCAAGACGGCGAAGAACCGGGTGCACCTCGACCTGGCCACCACCTCGACGGCCCATCAGGCGGAGCTGGTCGCGCGCCTGAAGGACCTCGGCGCGACGCTCGCCGACGTGGGGCAGGGCGACGTCCCCTGGACGGTCATGGCCGACCCGGAGGGCAACGAGTTCTGCGTCCTGGAGCCCCGGGAGATCTACCGGGACACCGGGCCGATCGCCGCGGTCGTGGTCGACTGCGCCGACCCACGGGCGATGGCCCGGTTCTGGGGCGAGGCGATGGACTGGACGGTGCACGAGGTCGCCGACGACCACGCGACCATGCGTTCCGCCCAGGGCGTCGGCCCCTACCTGGAGTTCGTCCGCACGCCCGACACCAAGAGCGGGTGGAACCGCGTGCACCTGGACATCCGCCCCTACCCCGGTGACGACCCGGCAGCCGAGGAGGCCAGGCTGCGCGCTCTGGGCGCCTCCGACCCGGGCATCGACCAGTCCGCCATCTCGTGGCGGATCCTGACCGACCCGGAGGGCAACGAGTTCTGCCTCCTCTCCCCTCGCTGAGCTCGCTGACCTCGCCGACCTCGGCCGGCGGCTCCGGCCGTGGGCCCGAGGCCGGCGGCGGGGAGCGCAGGGCGTCGGCGCATCCCCCGAAGAGACGGGGACGGCCCGCTCCGCGGCCATCCGTCGACTCCCGGCACGCTCCCGCCCCGCTCCCGGCACACCTGCGGCACACCCGCGGCTACGCGTCCGGCCCGTCGTGCCGCTCCTTCGGGACGATGGCGTGCATGATCGCGAACCTCGTCAGGTCGACCCGCCGTCGCGAGCCGACCTTGTCGCGCAGCCGGTCCAGGTGGGAGTGGACGGTGTGCTCGCTGATCCCCAGCCGTTCGGCGATGCCGTGGTCGGTCTCGCCCCCGGCGACCAGCTCCAGGATCTGCCGCTCGCGGTCGGTCAGCCGCCCGGCCACCTCGTCGTCCGGGGGCAGCGCGAGCACCGCGGACACGTAGGCGCAGCCGGCCGCGGCGAGGCTGATCGCCACCAGTAGTTCGGCTTCACCGGCCTGCCGGCTCAGGCAGCCGCGGGCGCCGGCGCGCATCGCCTGGGCGACGTCGTCCCGCGGGCCACTGCGGAGCACCAGGACCTCCGTGCCCCGCCCGGCGAGCCGGCCGATCGCGGCCGAGAGCAGCGAGGGCTGGAGCTGGAGGTCGAGCAGGACGACGTCGCCGGGTTCCAGCGCCCCCTCGGCCTCGGCGACGGACTGCGCGCTGACGGTGAGGACGAGGTCCGGCGCGGATTCGATCACCCCGACCAGGCCGCGGCGTAACAGGGGACAGTCGCCGACGACGGCGACGCGTTTGGCGTCGGCGCCCACGGCATCGGCGTTCACGGCATCGGCGTTCATGCATGACCCCGGACGTTCACGGCCCCGCTCGGTTCCAGTCTTCGCCGTCCCTGCCCACCCCGCACCCGGAACGACCGCACACGGAGCGGCCACCGCCGGGCGGCCGCGCGGCCCCGTGCCGGGGCGGGACCACCCCGGTGACGGTGGGTAGTTCCACCCTGTCGTGGCTCCGGCCCGCCGGTCGAGACTGGGACCGGGAGTGACCCCGCGAAGGGAGATCGCCATGTCCAGGAACAACGGCTCCCGGCTACCCAGGCCCGCACGCACCGTAGAGGAGGACAGCCTCATCTCGTCACTCAGGCAGTACATCCGCTCCGAGGGAGCGGCCTACCTCCAGGATCCGAACGTCACCTCCATCGGCATCGGCTACCGGACGAAGGGCTTGCGCAAGGGCGAGGTGGCACTCCAGTTCACGGTGGACCGCAAGGTCTCCGCCCCCGAGGAACTGGAGGCGCTGGGCACCGAGGAGCTGCCCGCGTCCGTCACGGTGGACGGCGTCCAGGTGCCCACCGAGGTCCTCGAACGCAGGTACCACCCGCACTACGAGATCATCGACGAGCCCGAGGGCGACCCCCAGGACCGCCGGAAGCGCCTCGACCCGATCGTTCCCGGCATCAGCATCGGGAACATCCGCATTCCGCCCGGCACGACGGGCATGGCCGGAACGGCCGGCTGCATCGTCTTCGACCGCAGGGACGGCACCGCCTACGTGCTCAGCAACTGGCACGTGCTGAACACGCCGGACGGCGTGATCGGCGACGACGTCGTCCAGCCCGGCGCGCGTGACGACAACCGGGTCGCGCTGAACCACGTCGGCAAGCTGGTCCGCTCCCACCTGGGCACCGCCGGCGACTGCGCGGTGGCCTCCCTCACCCAGCGCCGCTTCGACCGCACCATCCTCGACCTGGACGTCGTGCCCCACGAGCTCGGCCACGCCGCCCTCGGGGACAAGGTGGTCAAGAGCGGCCGGACCACCGGGGTGACCCACGGCCTGGTGCGGCGCATCGAGGTCACCGCCAAGATCGATTACGGCGGTACGGTCGGCGAGCGGGAGATCGGCTGCTTCGAGATCGGCGTCGACCCCGACCTCCCGCCGGCCAACGGCGAGGTCAGCATGCCCGGCGACTCCGGCGCGGTCTGGATGTTCACCGACCGGAGCGACGCCGCGACCGACGTGATCGCGGGCCTGCACTTCGGCGGCGAGACCAAGGACAGCCCGGACGAGCACGCCCTGGCCTGCCTGCCGAGCTCGGTGTTCGACAAGCTGGAGATCGGTCTGGAGCCGCCGACGCCCGAGGCACTGGCGACGCTGGACGGCTACGACCCCGGCTTCCTGGTGAAGCCGATCCAGACACCCGAACTCCACCCGAAGATCGAGCACGACGCGGTGCGGGTCAACGGCTCCGAGGTCATCCGCCACACCCACTTCTCCCTCGCGCACAGCGTGTCCCGGCGGTTCGCCTTCTGGGTCGCCTGGAACGTCGACGGCACGACGATCAAGAAGCTCAACCGCAAGGGCAAGCAGTTCGTCAAGGACCCCGTGGTCCCGCCCGACGACCAGGTCGGCAACGAGCTGTACCGCGACAACCGGCTGGACCGCGGGCACATCGCCCGTCGGGCCGACCTGACCTGGGGCAGCGACGTCGAGGCGGAGAAGGCGAACCGGGACTCGTTCTTCTACACCAACATCACCCCGCAGATGGACGACTTCAACCAGAGCAAGAGGAACGGGCTCTGGGGCCGGCTGGAGGACGCCGTCTACGAGGAGGTCGACGTCGACCACCTGCGGATCAGCGTCTTCGGCGGACCGGTCTTCCAGGACGACGACCGGCTGTTCCGCGGCGTCCGGATCCCCAGGGAGTTCTACAAGGTGATCGCCTTCTCGGAAGGCGGCAACCTCCGTGCCAAGGCCTTCCTGCTCACCCAGAACCTCGAACAGCTGGAGGCCCTCGACCTCGACGAGTTCCGGGTGTTCCAGGTCAACCTCACCGAACTGGAGGACCGCACCAAGCTGCGTTTCGACCCCGAGCTGCACCGGGCCGACACCCTGGTCGTGCCGGAGGTCCTGACGGACCGGCAGCCGCTGGCCTCGCTCGCCGACATCGACTGGAGCTGACCGACCGGACCGACGACCTGAACGGGCACGATCGACCGGGAGCCGCACCGACGGACTGAACCGGCCCTGCCGAAAAGGGGAGTTGAACCGACGGACGAAGGCGGCACACCAGGACGAGCACCCACTCCCCGCCACCCGGGGCGGCGGTACCCGAACCGCCGCCCCCGCACCGCCGCCGTCCGTGCCCACCCATCCGACATGCGCTCAGATGCCCGTTCCGGCCCGAACTGCCCGTGTTGACCGGCCCATAGCCCCCTCCTATGCTCGTCCGCGTTCGCGATCCGGCACCGGGGCCGCCCAGACCCGCCCGGCCGGAGCCGTCACCGGCTCGAAGGGCTCCTCCCATCAGCACCTCCATCGCACCCTCGGACGGCGGCACCGCCACCCCCGCCGACACCGCCACCCCCGCCCCCGCCGACACCGGCGACGCCGGCGACGATCGGGCCGCGACCGACCGGCGGCGCTTCCTCACCTACCTGCTCGCCGCCCCCACCCTCACCGTCGCCGCCCGCCTCGGCCTCGACGCCGCCGCACCCTCCGCCGCCCGGGCCGCCGTCCGGACCGCCGCGGCACCGGCCGAACAGCCCACCGCCGCGCCCCGGTTGCTCGGCCTGCCCGGCATCCCGGACGTCCTCGACCTCGGTGACGCGCTGATCCTGGCCGGCCTTCCCACCTCCCACCTGCTGGTGCTGGAGGTCACCGCCGACGGACGCGCCGCACTGCACCTGCCCCGGCTGGAGGTCGGCCAGGGGCTGACCACCGCGATCGCCATGCTGGTCGCCGACGAGCTCGACGCCCGGCTCACCGACGTCGACGTACCGCTCTCGGACGGCCGCCCCGACCTGCTGTTCAACCAGCTCACCGGCGCCTCCAACTCGGTGCGCTCGCTGTACGACCCGGTCCGCGCCGCCGCCGCGGCCGCCCGGGCCCGACTGGTCACCGCCGCCGCCCACCGCTGGTCGCTGCCGGCCGACACCCTGCGCACCGCCGACTCCGCCGTCCTGGCCCCCGACGGCCGCCGGGCCGGCTACGGCGAACTCGCCGCCGCGGCCGCCGGGATCGCCGTCCCGTCCGTGCCCGCCACGCCCAAGCAACCCGAGCAGCGACGCCTCGTCGGCCGGCCGACCGGCCGGATCGACGCCCGCGACATCGTCACCGGCCGCGCCCGGTACGCCGGGGACCTCGCCGTGCCGGGCGCCGTCCCCTGCGTGGTCGCCCGCCCCACCACCATCAACGGCACCCTCCGGTCGCTGGACGCCTCCGCCGCCCGGGCGATGCCCGGCGTCCTCGGCGTGGTCACCATCCCGACCGGCGTCGCGGTGCTCGCCGAGACCTTCGACCAGGCGCTCAAGGCCCGCGACGCCCTGCGGACCAGCTGGAACCCGGGGCCGGTCGCCACGCTGTCCGACGCCGACATCCGGGCCAGGCTGCGCGCCGCCCACGCGCCGTTCCTCGTCCCCCCGCTGCTCACCCCGTACGTGGACGGCGAGTTCGACTTCGCCTTCGTCAACCACGCGCCGATGGAGGTGCTGACGGCCGTCGCCGACGTGCGCCCGGGCCGCGCCGAGGTCTGGTTCGCCGCCCAGACCCCGATCGTCGCCCAGCAGACCATCGCCGCCGAACTCGGCCTGCCGCAGGACGCCGTCACCGTCCACGTGGTGCGCGGCGGCGGCTCGTTCGGCCGCCGGCTGTTCTTCGACGCCGCACTGGAGGCCGCACAGGTCTCCCGGGCGGCCGGCCGGCCGGTCAAGCTGATGTGGACCCGCAACGACGACATGCGGCACGGCCGGATGCGCCCCGCCAGCCACCACCGGATCCGCGCCACCTACGGCCTCGGCCAGGTGATCAGCTACGAGCACCGGGCCGCCACCGTGCGGACCGACTTCCGGCACGGCCTCGGCGAGGCGCTCACCGCCGCCGGCTTCGACCTCTCGCTCGCCGGCCTCAGCCTCGCCCAGGCCTTCTTCCTGCTCAGCGAGAAGAACCCGTACGACGTCGGCATCCCCACCCAGCTGCTCGCCGAAGTCCCGCTGGACGTGCACACCGGCAGCTGGCGCTCGGTCTACTCCGGCACCGTGCGGGTCGCCGACGAGATCATGATGGACGAACTGGCCCACCGCCTCGGCCAGGACCCGCTCGCCTTCCGCCGGGCCCGGGTGCGCGACGCCGCCGGGCGCGCCGTGCTCGACCAGGTCGCCCAGGCCGGCCGCTGGGGCCGCGCGATGCCCGCCGGCCAGGCCCAGGGCATCGGGTACCACGACGAGAACGGCGGGCGCGTCGCCTACCTGGTCGAGCTCGACGCCACCGACCCGAAGCAGCCGCGCGTCACCAAGGCGGTGATCGCCGCCGATCTGGGCCTGGTGATCAACCCCCGCGGTCTGGAGGCCCAGTTGACCGGCGCGCTGATCGACGGCATCTCGGTCATCCTGCAGGCCGGCAACCACATCGACCACGGCGCCGTCCGCGAGGGCAGCTTCGCCGACTTCCACTACGCCCGCCAGCGGCACACCCCGCCGTCGGTCGAGATCCACCTGCTCCCGCCGAGCGGACCGCCCGGCGGCGCGGGCGAGTTGGGCGTCCCGGCCGCCTCGGCGGCGGTCGCGAACGCCTACGCCCGGGCGACCGGCACCAGCCCGCGCTCCTTCCCCGTCAACTTCTGAGCCCTCCGAAGGACTTCGCCCCCGCCATGCCCACCCACACCTTCGTCCTCAACGGGCAGCCGGTCAGCGTCGACGCCCCGGACGACATGCCCCTGCTCTGGGTGCTGCGCGACAAGCTCGGCGTCACCGGCCCCAAGTACGGCTGCGGCGTCGGCGTCTGCCGCGCCTGCACCAGCCACCTGGACGGCGAGGAGTTCCAGCCGTGCACCGTCGCGGTCAAGGACTGCGCCGGCCGGCAGGTCACCACCATCGAGGGCCTCGCCGACGGTGACACCCTGCACCCCGTCCAGGAGGCCTGGCTCGCCTGCGACGTCGCCCAGTGCGGCTTCTGCCAGCCCGGCCAGATCATGACCGCCGCCGCCCTGCTCCGCCGCACCCCCTCCCCCACCGACGCGGACATCGACCAGATCCAGAACATCTGCCGCTGCGGCACCTACCCCCGCATCCGCGAGGCCATCAAGCAGGCCGCCGCCACCAGCGCCCGGCAGCCGACGCCCCCGGCCTCGTAGCCGACGGGGTCCGGCCGTCCACGGGTGCTCCCGCCGGGGTGGATCCTCTCCCTCGCGAGAGCCAGGCGTCTCATCCCCACGACCTGTGCGCCACCGTATAACAGGGTGTTAGCGTCGGCCTTGTACGCCACCGTACACAGCGGATGAGGCAGAGGAGACAGCGTCATGGCATACGGATTCGTCGCCTACCACTACCCGGCCCCCGAGCACTTCGAGGAGTTCGTCGGCCGCTGCCACCAGGTCGCCGACGTCATGCGGAAGCAGCCGGGCTTCCTGTCCGTCGGAGTCTGGGCCACGCCCGACGGCGACGCGGTCGTCACCACCGGCGCGTTCGAGTCCGAGGAGGCGTTCCGGGCGACGGCCGACACCGCCCGCGAGCTGGGCGCGACGCCCGACGGTCTGAGCGATCTGGAGGTCAAGCCCCGCCTGGTCCACTTCCTGGTGTCACGGTGACGGTGATGCCGTGACGCCCGCGACCGGTGTCGCTCCGGGGTTGAAGTTGCCGCAGCGTCAACGCCTACGGTCGAACCAGGGACGGAACGAACCGGCCCACGGCGAGAAGGAGTGGGCGATGGCCTGGCGGATCGCGGAGGTCGCCCGGATGTCGGGCGTGACCGCCCGGACGTTGCGGCACTACAGCGAGATCGGGCTGCTACGACCCGCGTGGATCGGCCTCAACGGGCACCGCTACTACGAGGAGGGCGAGCTGCTGCGACTGCAGCAGATCCTCGTGCTGCGGGAGTTGGGGCTCGGGCTGCGCGAGATCGGCGGGATCCTCAGCAAGCAGGCGGACCAGCTGGAGTCACTGCGCGCACACCACCAGCGGCTGGTGGAGGAGCGCAAGCGCCTCGACATCCTGACCAGGACGGTGGCCCGCACCATCGCCGAACTGCAGAGAGCGAAGGAGGACAACACGATGCCGAACATCAACCGTCCGGAGAACCTGTTCGAGGGCTTCAACCCGAGCGAGGACTCCTTCGGCGACGAGGTGCGGGAGACCTGGCCCGAGCTGACGGAGGCTTCGCAGCGGCTGGCCGCCTCGATGACCCCCGAGGAGATCGAGCAGGGCCAGCGGGAGCGGACCGCGCAGATGATCCGGTTGGCCGAGCTGATGGTCGCCGGGACGCCGGCCGACGACCCCGCCGTCCTGGTCGAGGTGGCCGCCCAGTACCGGGCGATGGCGCAGGTCCACGTGATGGGCGCGGAGGAGTTCGCGGCGATCGGCGAGGCGTGCGTCGCCGACGAGCGGTGGCGCGCGGCGTACGAGCAGATCGCGGCCGGTCTCGCCGAGTACCAGCGCGACGCCATCGTTGCGTACGCGGACACCCGGCTCGCCTGACCCGGACGGCCCCGGCAGTTGCCACCACCTGTCGGGGCCTTCGTCGGGGCGGTGCCGCCGAGGCGTCGACCTCTGCTCCGGGGCTCCCGCGCTCCAGCGGCGCTCCGGCAGCGTGCTGCTGGGCCCGGCACGAGGTGGAGGCCGCACGCACCCCGCCCCGGTCGACCCACGCCCCCCAGGGCCTCGGCATCGGCGTCGGCCGGGCACGGCGCTCAGCCGGCCGCCTTGCGCAGCTTCTCCAGCTGCCGGGTGAGCACGTCCGGCGGCGTCTTCGCCGGCGCGCCGCCCGCCGCGGCGGCCGGGGTCAGGGGGCTGGGGGCGAAGACCGCCACGACACCGCCCTGCCGGACGACGACGAGCTCCTCGGCCTTGCCGCCGCTGGTGAGGGTGTAGGAGACCGCCTCGTCACCGAGGGCGGGGGCGGGCAGCGCCGCGACGGTTCCCGGCCTGGGGATGCCGCCCTCGTAGTGGGTGCAGGTCGTCAGGGCGGTCTTCAGCGCGGACAGCACCTGGTGGGCACCCTCACCCTCGAAGCTGCCGAGGAAGACGCCGGCGCCGACGGCCGGGTCCGCCTCCTTGGCGGGCATGAGGTTGACGCCGCCGTACGCCGCCGGGGCCGGCCGGACCTTCCCGGTGCGGATGTTCTCGATCGGCTGGCAGTCCGCCGGACGCGTGGGGAGGGGATCGCTCTTGCCCACCTCGAAGGGGATCTCCATCACCGTGTACCCGCTCAGGTCGCCGCTGCCGAGCAGCGCGGCCCGCACCTCGGCCTTGCCGAGCAGCCGCGCGGGCGCGGCCGGCGGCTTCGCACTCGTGGGCGGGGCACCCGCCGGCGCCCCCGTCGGGTCACCGGCCGCCGCCGTCGCACCCGAACCCGCCGCCGCGGCCGGGGCCGAGGAGCCGACTGCCGCCCCCGCGCCACCGCCCGAGCCACCGCTGCCGCAGGCCGCGAGCAGCAGAGCGGCGGACAGACCGAGGGCCGGTCGAGCGTACTTGCCGTGCATCAACGTTCTCTCCGTCCAGGTCGCGGCGCTGCCGCCACCGCCGGACCAGGCGGTGGTCGCCATCCGCGGCCGGCAGACATGCTGGCACAGGAGAACCGGCCTGATCAGCCAATCTCCGCTATTCAGAGATAAGTTGATGGTACGTCAGGATCCTTCGGGAGCGGAGTGGCAGGGCCCGGTCACCACGCTCCCGGGTCCCGGCCGAAGAAGGCGGCGAGCCGGTCGTAGAGCGGGGCGTCGTCGGGAACGGTGACCTCGGGGCCGAAGGTGAGGCCGTCCTCCTCGCTGCCGCGGTACTCGGGGCGCAGCGCGCCGCGGGCCCAGGCCAGCGAGGCGCGGGCCACCTCGTGGTCGAGGCCGTCCGTGGACTGGCCGGTGGCGCGGGCGAGGTCCCAGCCGTGGACGGCGAACTCGGCGATCTGCTGGTCGACCGGGAAGCGGGCGGGCAGCTTGCCGACGTTCGGGATCTCGATGACGCCGGTGAGGTCCCCGGCGTTGCGCCAGGCGGCCACCAGCTCCTCGGCGCCGGCCTCGAAGCGGTGCAGCCAGTCGTCCTCGACCCGCTCGAAGGACTGCGACCAGTCCGGGTTGCCGCCGTTCGCCCGGACGGTGAACTGGCTCAGGTCGAAGAGGAGGTGGCTGATCAGCGTGCCGACGTCCCAGGAGCGGCAGGGGGTCGGGTGGCCGGCCAGCTCGGTGCCGACGCCGTCGATCAGGCCGGCGGTCTGCGCGAGGGCCCGGGCGAGCAGGTCGATCGGGTCTTCCGCTGCGGTCATGGCAGACACCTCTTCGGATGCGGGACAGGTGCTCGGACCGGCCGATCGTAAACGGGACCACCGACGACCGGCCCGGCGCAACACGCGCCGGGCCGATTGCCGTGTCTGCCTAGCCGACCACCTTCCTACCGGCCGGCCCACCTACCTGACTGCCTTCCGGCCGGCCGGCCTGGCCGCCTGCCGCCTGGCGGGTCAGGGCCGGCGGGCCGCGCCCTATGCCGCGAAGCCGCCGTCCACGGCGATCTCGGCGGCCGTGATGTAGCGGCCGTCCTCACCGGCGAGGTGGGCGGTGGTGGCGGCGATGTCACCCACCCGGCCGAAGGTGCCGAGGGCCGTGAGCGAGGCCTGGAACTCGGCCGACGGGCCGTCCGCCGGGTTCATCTCGGTGTCGATCGGCCCCGGGTGGATCACGTTGACGGTGATCCCGCGCGGCCCCAGCTCGCGGGCGAGCGCCTTGGTGAGCCCGATCATCGCGGCCTTGCTGGCCGAGTAGAGCGAACCGCCGGGGAAGGCGACGCGCTTGGCGATGCAGCTGCCGATCGTGATGATCCGGCCGCCCTCGGCCAGGTGGGCCGAGGCCGCCTGGGCGTACAGGAACGGCGCCCTGACGTTGACCTCCAGCACCCGGTCGACGTCGTCCAGCGCGATCTCCTCGATCGGGCCGAGCACGCCGACGCCCGCGTTGTTGACCAGGATGTCGAGCCGGCCGAAGCGCTCCGCCACCGCCGCCACCACGGCCCGGACCGCCTGCGGGTCGGCGCTGTCCGCCCGGACGGCCCAGCCACGCCGCCCCATTCCCGTGATCTTGGCCGCGACCGCCTCGGCCCGCTCGGCGCTGCCCTGGTAGGTCAGCACGACGTCGGCGCCGTCCTCGGCCAGCCGCAGCGCGACCGCCTCCCCGATCCCCCGGCTGCCGCCGGTCACCAGGGCCACCTTGCCGTCGAGCTTCGCGGTCACGGTCGTGGTCACAGTCGTCATATCGGTTGAACTCCCTGTCTCGTTCTCGGACATGACTCGATCCTCGGCCAACGGGGCGGGCGAGTCCGGCGGTATTCGGACATCGCGTTCAACGTTCAACAACCCGCTCCCGGACGCTCCCGGACGCCCCCGCAAACCCCCGTCAGCCCCCGTGAGCGCCCGGCCGCCGCGCCGCCCCCCGGCGCACGCCGGAGCCCCCGTCAGGCAGGAGGAGCCTCCCGGAAGGCAGTAGACCTCCCGGAAGTACGAGCCGCCCACGGCCGTCCGGTGGGGCCGACGCGCCGCTCACCGTCACCCATCGGCCGAGGCGTGCCGCCTACCCCGTCCGCCGCGCGGACGCGGCCGAGCGGCCACCCCCGGCAGGGGTGGCCGCTCGGATCGGGTGGAACGGGCCGTCAGAGGCCGAGCGTCTGGCCCGGGAAGATGAGGTCCGGGTCGGCGCCGATCGTCCTGACGTTCTTGGCGTACAGGCTCGCGGTGTCGGTGCCGAACTTGGCCGCGATGTCGCTCAGGGTGTCACCGCTCTTGACGGTGTAGCTGCCGCCCGAGGCGTTGGTGGCCGGGGCGGTCGGCGTGGACGGCCTGGCCGCGTCCTGGGACTTCCCGGACGGCGACTTCGGCGTGGACGGCTTCGGGGACGACTTCGCGGACTTCTGCGCGGGCTGGGCCTGCGCGGGCTTGGCCTGCTGCTGGTTCTTGGGCGCGGCGGGCTTGGGGTTCGCGGGCTTGGGGTTCGCGGCCCTGGCCGCCGGGGCCGGGGCCGGGGCGTCGACGGCCGCCGGGGCGCCGCCCTTGGACAGGCCCGCCTTCGCCGAGCAGACCGGCCAGGCGCCGGGGCCCTGCGAGGCGAGGACCTTCTCGGCGACCGAGATCTGCTGCTCCCTGGTCGCCCTGTTGGCCTGCGGCGCGTACGCGGTCCCGCCGTACGCGGCCCAGGTGGACGGGGTGAACTGCAGCCCGCCGTAAAAACCGTTGCCGGTGCTGATGCTCCAGTTGCCGCCGCTCTCGCACTGGGCGACGGCGTCCCAGGACGAGGTGGGCGCGGCGGAGGCCGAGGTGGCCGTGACGAGGCCGGCCACCGGCAGGGCCGCGACGACCCCGCCGGCCAGCACGAGACGGGCGCGGTTGCGGCGCTTCCCGGTGGTGGTGTTGGTGGTGGTGGCAGCGGCGATCTCGTGACGGTTTGTCATGAATGTCCTCTCGGCAAGCCCCGGGCAGGCAGGCGGAACCAGGCCCTTGGCAGGGCCGTCGTCGCTCTCCTCACTCGATGGGCGGCCGCGCACGCGTCCGACGTGCCGTGCCGCCCCGGCCACCCCCGCTCGCCGACGGCCTGTTCGAGCCGGCCGCGTCGGCGGGCACCGCCCTCGCGCCGGAGGTCAGTCGGCGGGCTGTGCATCGGGGGTGAACCCGGGTGGTGCTCGTTGCACCGCCCAAGAAGCTACGGGCCCTCCCCGGCCCGCTTCAAGCAATTCCTGGACGTTGCAGGTCAGTTGACTGTTACCGGCGGTATCGATCATGAAGGCCCACCCGAAATGACCAGGTTTGACCGCATTTTCAAGATCGAATGTTCAATTGCCGCGCTCCAGCTCACATCTGTCCACGTGTCAGAGATCGCACACCATCCACGCAGCGTGACGGATCACCGACGGACCGTCATCACCGCCGCCGGAGTTCCCGGTTCCGCGCGAGCCGGCCGTGGCGTCGGCCACATTTGCTACTCACCGTGGCCATGCCATGCACAGTGCGTAGTACCCGACCAGTCCGTATCCGGCGCAGTAGGTGAGCCTGCGGGCCCGCGGGGAGAGCCGAGCACCGACCGAAACGCCGACCGCCGCCAGCAGTTGCTGCCACGTCAGCGAGGCCAGCAGCACGCCGGCCACGAAGGCCACCCCGCCGAAACCCCTGGTCAGATCGCCGCCGGGGCCGCCGCCGCCCGTGACGAAGGCGGCGAAGTACAGCGCCGTGGTCGGGTTCACCGCCGTCAGCCCGGCGAACCGCAGGAAGGTCCGCCCGGGCCCGCCGGGCGGCGCCGCGGCCTCCCCCGCGTCCCGCCCACCGGCCTCTCCGCCACCCGCCGTCACCGGCGTCCGCCGCAACCCCAGCAGCCCCCGGAGCGCCACCACCACCAGCACGACCGCCGAACCGGCCCGCGCCCACCCCTCCCAGCCCGCCAGAGCTGGTGCGAGCCGCGCACCGAGCGCCGTGGCGAGCGCCGCGTACGCCATGTCCACGCAGGCCACCGCACACGCCGCGCTCACCGCCGCCGCGCGCCCGCGTCGCCCCTCCTCCAGCAGCAGCACCCCGACCGCGCCCAGCGGCACCGCCACCCCGAGCCCCGCTCCGGCTCCCGCCACCCACGCACCCGCCACGCCCGTCACACCCGTCATGCGCGCCACCGTCCCGCACCCGGACGGAAATCAGCGGCCGATTTCCGGCCCCGGCCGCGACAATCGCGGCATGGACGATCTGGACAGAGAAATCCTCGGTGAACTGCGCGCGGATGCGCGGATCTCCTACCGCGACCTCGGCGCCCGGGTGGGCCTGAGCGCCAACGCGACGGCCGACCGGGTCCGCCGGTTGGTCCGCACCGGCGTCATCCGCGGCTTCACCGCGCTGGTCGACCCGGCCGCGGACACCACCCGCCCGGGCCTGACCGTCTTCATCGACGTCCGGCTGCGCCCGGAGACGGACAGCGACACCTTCGAGACGCTGGCCCTGCGGCTGCCCGGCGTCACCGAGACCGCCCACGTCACCGGCGAGTACGACTACCTGCTGCGGGCCCGCGTCCCCGACGCCGCCGGGCTCGACCAGCTGCTGCGCCGGCTCAAGCACGAGGCGGGCGTCGCCCACTCCAACACCCGCCTCGCCCTGCGGATCGCCGACCGCTGAACGCGCCACCCGTGGGAAGCGGGGCCGAGTAGGGGGCGCAGGCGGAAGGAGAGGTCAGCTCCCGCCGTCCAGCCCCGCGTCCCGTGCCAGCAACGCCGCCTGCACCCGGTTCTCGCAGCCCAGCTTGGCCAGGATCCGGCTGACGTACGTCTTCACCGTCGCCTCGCTCATGTGGATCCGGGCGCCCGCGTCCGCGTTGGAGAGCCCCTCACCCAACAGGGCCAACACCTCCAGCTCACGCCCGGTCAGCACCTCCAGCCGACGCCGGGCGGCCGCACCCCGCGCCGCGGCCGGGCCGGCGCCGCCGCCACCCGCCAGCGAGTCCACGATGTGCCGGGTGGCGGCGGGCGAGAGGAAGGCGTTCCCGGTGGCGGCGGCCCGGACGGCCTGGATCAGCTCGGCCGGCGCGGTGTCCTTGAGGAGGAACCCGGCGCCGCCCTCGGTGACGGCGCGCAGCACGTTGTCGCGCTCGCCGAAGGTGGTGAGGACCAGCGCCCGCGCGGCGGGCACCACCCGGCGCAGCTCCCCGAGCGCCGTGAGCCCGTCCATCACCGGCATCTGAATGTCCAGCAGCACGACGTCGACCCTGTGGGCGAGGGCGAGGTCCACGGCCTGCCGGCCGTCGGCGGCCTCGGCGACCACGTCGATGTCGTCGGCGGAGGACAGGATCATCCTGATCCCGGCCCGGATGAGCGGCTCGTCGTCGGCGACGAGGACTCGGATCACTGCTGGTCGTCCCCTCGATCGGTGCGGGTGGCACTGCTGCGCACCATCCTCACACCTCCTGCCCCCGCCCCTCCCGCCCGGGCCCGGTCGGACAGCCGGGTCGGGGCGATCGGCGCACCGGGCGCACCGGGCTGCCGCCCGCGCCCTCCCCCGCCGCCGCACCCGCACCGCCCTCGCCCGCACCCGAGCCGGGCGAGCGCGGGCGGCGAACGCGCGAAGAACGGATCCGTCGAGAGCCGGGCTCAGGGCTCCACCGGACTCAGGACTTCGCCACGAAGTGCAGCTTCTCCACCAGCACGCCGTCCTTGAAGCAGAACCGGACGAGGTTGTCCTCGCCCCAGTGGTCACTCGCCTCGCCGGAGAGGAAATAGCGGCAGGTCGAGCCCTCGGGCCGGTCCGGTCCGCTGCCCACGTAGTCCTGGGTGAAGAACCCGTTGCCGGGCGGGAGTCTGCGCTCCACCTCGGTCTGTGCGGTGCCGACCTCGATCGAGTCGTACAGCGACCGCGGGACCGTCGCCTCCTTGGAGGCCTGGACGAAGGACAGCACGCCCCACACCAGCAGGCCGAGGACGGTGAGCAGCACGAGGCCCCCGCCGAGCGCGCACCCGATCGCGGGGCTGCGGCGGCGCCGGGCACCCGGCTCGCCGTCCGCCCCCGGCAGCCCGTCCAGCAGCCACGCCTCCGCGCCGCCCGCGAGGTCCGCGGACACGGCCGCCGCCCCGTCCGCCGCGGCCCCGGCACCCTCGTACGGCAGCACGGCGGCGAGCCGGAAGCCCGCCTCGGGCGTCGGCCCGGCGTGCACCATCCCGCCGACCAGCCGGGCCCGCTCGCGCAGGCCGGTCAGCCCCTGGCCGCCGCTGACCACCACCGTGCCGCCGCCCGCCGGGACTCCGGCCGGTTCGGGCGCCCGCGGATTGGCGACCTCCACGACCAGCGCGTCCGGCTCGTACCGCAGCGCGACGGCGATCGGCGCGCCGGGCGCGTGCTTGTGCGCGTTGGTCAGCGCCTCCTGGACTATCCGGTACGCGGCGTGGCCGACGTTGGCGGCGAGCGGACGGCGCTCGCCGTCCTCGCCGAAGGAGACCACCGTCCCGGCCGCCCGGGAGGACTCGACCAGCTTGCCGATCCCGTCCAGGCCGCCGGTCCGGCCGGCGCCGGCCACCGCACCGGCCACCGGCGCGGACGGCCGGGCGGTCGACTCGTCGTGCAGCACCCCGACCACCTCGCGCAGCTCGCGCATCGCCGAGACGGCGGCCAGCCGCAGCACGCCGACCGCCTCCCGCTGCCGGTCGGTGAGGGTGCGGTCGACCTCCAGGGCACCGGAGTGGACGGAGATCAGGGCCAGCTGGTGGCCCAGGCTGTCGTGCATGTCCTGGGCGATCCGGTGCCGTTCGCGCAGCCGCGCCTGGTGCGCGACCATGACGCGCTCGCGCAGCAGCTGGTCGTTGCGCTCGCGCAGCGCGTCCAGCAGCGCACGGCGCTGCGCCCGGTAGCGGCCCCAGAGCGCGGGCAGCACCGCGAGCAGCAGGAAGCCGCCCAGCGACACCCCGAACATCAGCTTGAGCGGGGCCGTGCCGACGTCCTTCACCACGCCCGTCGCCGTCATCAGCAGGAACCCGCCGGTGAACGAACCGGCCAGCAGCGCGACCCGCTTCACCCGGGCACCGGCCGACCAGCCCGCGCAGGCCAGCAGCGGCAGCGGCCCGGCGGCCCAGCCGCTCAGGGTGGCGGTCAGCACCAGGACGGTCGCGGGCAGGCCGCGCCGGAGCAGGAAGAGCAGGGCGACGACCGGCCCGGAGACCAGCCAGAGGCCGGAGTCGCCGGCGACCTCCATCAGCGTGGCGAGCACGCCCAGCAGCAGCGCGCCGCCCAGCTCACGCACCACCAGCCCGGGCCGCCAGGGCCCGGGAAACGCCACTCGTACCGCCTTCGACCAGGCCCTCGCCAGCGCATCCACCCGACCGAGGCTAGCGAAGCCGGCCGCCCCGCCACCTTCACCCTTCGTCGCTTCCCGACCCCGACGAAAGTCGCACCCGCACCCCTGACGGAAGACGGGGTTGCCGACCCCTCAGCCGTACGCGGTGAACAGCCGCACGCGGCGATCAGCCGTACGCGGTGAGCAGCAGCGCCACGTCGTCCACCCGGTGCGTGGACCCGACCTCGTGCACCAGCCACTCGGCCATCCGGTCCAGCCCCTCCCCGGCCCGTTCCACCGTCCCGGCGGCGGCGCGCGCGAGGGCGGCGCGCAACCGGTCCACGCCCTCGTCGATCGCCACCGCCGGGTCCTCCACCAGCCCGTCCGTGTAGAGGGCCAGCAGCGAACCCCGCTCCAGCCGCAACTCGCTGACCGGGTACTCGGCCCACTGGTCGACGCCGAGCAGCGGGCCGCCCGGGACGTACAGCGCCTCGGCGTGCCCGTCGGGGTGGCAGAGCACGGGCGGGAGGTGGCCGGCGCGGGCGATCAGCGCGGTGCCCTCGGCGGGCGTGAGCCGGATCAGGCAGCAGCTGGCGAGCAGCCCGGGGTCGAGGTCGAGCAGCAGCTGGTTGGTGCGGACGAGCACCTCCTCCGGCGGGTGGCCGCCGGTGGCGAAGGCCCGCACCGCGCTGCGCAGCTGTCCCATGGTGGCGGCGGCGCCGACGCTGTGCCCCTCGACGTCGCCGATGACCAGGCAGAGGTCGCGGCCGGTGACGATCGCGTCGTACCAGTCGCCGCCGATCTCCATGCCCTGGGTGCCGGGCAGGTAGCGGGCGGCGATCCGGATGTCCTTCAGGTTCGGCAGCCGGTGCGGCAGCAGGGCCTGCTGGAGGCCGCGGGCGAGGGCGAACTCGGCGTCGTACAGCCGGGCGCGCTCCAGGGCCTGGGCGATGAAGCCGCCGAGCGCGGTCATCAGGCCGCGGTCCTCGACGGTGAAGGCGCGGGGCTCGTCGAAGCCGAGGATGCAGCTGCCCACCGGGTGGCCGGAGGCGATCAGCGGCAGGAAGGCCCAGGCCCGCATCTCGTCCAGGGCGATGCCGGGGTAGGCGGCGGCGAGCTGGTGGACGGACTCGAAGAAGATCGGCGTGCCCGTGCTGAGCGCCTCGGCACCGGGGATGCGGGCGCCGATCGGGGTGCCCTCGAAACTGTCGAGGAAGCCGTCGGGGTAACCGGACTGCGAGATCAGGTGGAGCCGCTTGTCCCGGACGGCGTAGATGGCCAGCTCCTGGCCGCCGAAGGCCGGCAGGATCTCGTCGGCGACGGCCCGGCAGACCTCGCGGACGGACACGGCCTCGCTGAGCGCGCTGGCCAGCTGGAGCAGGTGGTACATGCCGCCGACGCCGGTCGGGGCGCCCAGCGGGGGCTCGGGCGGCCGCTCGGCCGTGCCGGGCGGCGGCTCGGCGGCGACCACCCGGCCGGTGACGCCGTGCGCGTCGGGGTAGAGCGAGAACGCGAACCAGTCGTCCGGCGGGCGGGCGGCCAGGAAGGCGGTGGGCTGCTGGGAGAGCATGGCGGCCCGGTAGCGGTTCTCGTACACCGGGTCGGAGAGCCAGGACAGCACCTCCCACGGGTGGTGGCCGACCAGGTCCTCGCGGCGGGCGTGCAGCAGCAGCTCGACGCTGCGGTTGGCGTAGGTGATCCGGCCGTCCGGGTCGAGCGAGAAGACGCCCTCGCGCAGCCGCTCGACGGCGGCCGCGGCGGCCGTGCCGGTCCGGGTGTCCAGGACGGCGCCGACCAGGTGGGTGCGGCCGTCCGGGCCGCCCTCGGGGACGCGGGCCCAGAGTTCGACCGGGTACGGGTGGCCGTCCCGGTCCAGCACCCGGACGCGCGCGGCCAGCATCCGGCCGTCGTCGAGCGCGGCGCGGGCGGCGGCCCGGAAGTCCGGCAGGTCACCGGGGGCGATCCGGGTGGTCAGGGTGGCCGCGCGGCCGTCGAACGCGGCCGGGTCGAGGCCGAAGATCTCGCAGAACTGGTCGTCGGCGGAGAGCGCCCCGGTGGCCACGTTCCAGTCGAACAGGCCGACCCGGGTGGTCGGCGGGGTGGCCGGGACCAGCTCCACCACGGCGGTGTCGCCGTTCGGCTCGACCGGGTGCCCGCCCTCCTCCAGGCCGGCCAGCCCGGCCGCGAGCCGGTCGGCCACCGCCCGCAGCTGCCGCCGGGCGTCCTCGGAGACCTCGTCGACGGAGGCCGGCCAGAGCACGCTGAGCACCCCGTACCGCTCCTCGCCGGCCGTCACCGGGACGCAGGCGGAGGCGAAGTCGTAGGGCATGCCGACGGCCAGCTGCGGAAACCGTCGCATGGTGTCCTCGGAGTCGGCGAGCGTGACCGTCCGCCCGGTGCGGTAACTGACCGCCACCGGCAGCGGCCCGGCCGCGGCGACCCGGCGGAAGGCGCTGACGATCGACAGCGGCACGCCCGCGATGGTGCAGAGCACCAGCGAGCGCCGGTCGCGCGAGCGCAGGTAGACCATCCCGCCGTAGGCGTCGGTGCCGCCGAGCGCGTCGCGGACGGCGGTGGCGAGCAGCGCGTCCCGCTCGTGCGCCGCCCTGGCGGCGGCATCGACCTCCCCGGGGCGGTTCGGAGCTGATCGCGCCGTCCGGGCACCATCGTTCACGTGCGGACCGGCCCGGCCCGCCGGCACACCCTGGCGCATGCTCTCTTGCTACGCCCGGGTCAAGAGACTGTCAAGGCGAGCCCGGCGTGCCCACGGGTGCCGGGTGCCCACGAGCGCCGGCGTGCTCACGAGGGCCGGCGTGCCCACGGGCACCGGTTGCGCGAGCATGGTCGGCATGCCGCCCACCCGACGCCACGCCGCCGGCCGCGACACCGGCTCGGCGCCCGGGCCGACCACCGTGGTCAACCTCAGGGCGGTGGTCTCCGAGCCGGGCGGGACGACCTCCACCACCAGCACCACGTGCTCCGGCCCGGTCGGCGCGATGTCGCTGCTGTCGGCCCGGTGGACGACCACGTCGGGCCGTCCGTCGTTGAGCGGCACGTCCCGCCGGCGGACGTCGAAGTCCGTGTCGGCGTTGCACTGCGCGCCCCCGGCCGGGTCCAGCGCGTTCGCCAGGGGCCGGGCGAGCCGGTGGCGGCGCCCGGCCGCGCGGGTGACCGGGGCGTTCACCGGCCGCCTCCCCGGCGCCCGCTCGGCGGATTCGGACTGCGCGGCACAGCCCACGGCCCCCGCTGACGGAGCGGCAACCACGCACGGGCGCCCGCGAACCAAAGGGGGCGCTTCGGTATTCTCGGCCGCGAGGTGCGGCGAAGCGGCCGCCCCGGGGGAAGTGAGTAGCGAAGATGCAGCCGGCGACGTCCGACCGTTCCGCAGCGCGTGTGCCCGGGCGGGAGGGGCAGGACGGTGGCGCTTCGTGGCAGTGGGACGGCGACGCGGACGGCACCGCGGAGCCGCCGGCGGAGGTGCTGAGCGGGGGCGCCGGGGAGGACGGCGGGCCCTGGCTGAGCCGGCGGCGGCTGCTGGCCGGGGCCGGGGTGCTGGCGGCGGGCGGGGCGCTGTGGGCGCTCACCCGGTCCGGCGGCGGGGCGGACCCCGCGCCGCCGAAGCCGCGGCCGACCCGGCTCACCGGCCCGGAGCCCGTCTGGACGTACCGGGGCCCGGAGGCGATGACGCCGGAGCGGTTGAGCGAACGGCCCGGCCAGCCGGTCTTCTTCTCCCGGTCCGGGCTCCAGGTGCTCGACCCCGCCACCGGCGCGGTGCAGCGGACGCTGGAGTTCCCGGTGCCCAAGAGTGACTGGCCGAGCGACGTCGGGCTTCCGGACAGCCGGGTGGTGATCGGCGGCGACCGGGTGTTCACCAGCTCGCACGGCCACGTCGACGGCCGGCGGCTCGGCGACCCGGCGGCGCGGTGGAGCGTGCCGCTGCCGGAGCAGCTGGGCAGCACCATCACGCTGTTCGGCTGCGACGGGGACGTCGTCTTCGGCCGGGCGGAATCGCGGCCGTTCACGGCCGACGGCACCCAGCACCTGTTCGCGGTGCGCCACCCGGACCAGGCCGTGCTGTGGAGCCGCCCCTCCATCAATGAACGGCCGCTCTCCCCGGTCACCTCGGCCGGCGGTCACGTCCCGCTGCTCGAGTCCTACGGCACCGACGCCCGGCTGGTGCTGCTGGAGACGGCCACCGGCAAGCCGGTCTGGGCGGTGCCCGCCGAGGAGAGCACGAGCTGGGCCGTCGCGAGCGGGCAGCACGTCTACACCAACGCGGGACCGGCCGGGCTGCGGGCGCTGCGGCTGGAGGACGGCACTCCGCACTGGTCGGCGGCGCCCGGTCCGTCCGAGGAGTGGCGCTTCCTCCCGCCGGTCGCCGACGGCACCCGGGTGTTCCTCCCCCGGGACGACGGCGTGGTCGTCGCGCACGCCGTGGAGACCGGCGCCAGGCTCTGGTCGCACCGGCTGCCGTTCCGGCTGGACCGCCGCAGCCGCCCGCTGCCGGCCGGGCCGAACCTGTACGTACCGGGGCCGGCGGCCGCGGGCGTCCGCGCGCTCGACGCCGCCACCGGGGAGGAGCGGTGGACGTTCCGCGACTCGGGCCCGGGCGTCGACGTCTGGTCGCTGTCCTGCGACGCCACCCACCTGTACGCGGGCCACGACGACATACTGCACGCCCTGCCGCTGGGCTGAGGCCCGGGGGCCGACGGAGGCGCACCGGGGCCGTGCACGCGGGCGTGTCCGCAGCCCGTGCACGCGGGTGTGTCCGGCGCCGCGGAAAACGCCGCACGCGTGACCGCCCCCAGCGGGCAGGATGGGCGGATGCAGGTACACCCGATCTCGCCCGACCGGCTCACCGAACTCCTCGCCGACCGCATCGCCGAGCTCCCCGGGGCCGGCGAGCGGTGGCTGCGGGTGGCGGTGGACGGCGCCGCCGCGGCCCGGCCGGGGGAGCTGGCGGACGCCCTGGTCGAGCCGCTGCGGCTGCGCGGCCGCCCGACGCTGCGCGTCTCGGCCGCGGACTTCCTCCGCCCGGCGTCGGTGCGGCTGGAGTACGGCAAGCGGGACGCGGACGCCTTCCACGACCTCTGGCTGGACGACGGCGCCCTGCTGCGCGAGGTGCTGGACCCGCTGGAGTCCGGCGGCAGCGGCCGCGTCCTGCCCTCGCTGCGCGACCCGGTGACCGACCGTTCGACCCGCGCGCCGTACACCGAGCTGCCGCCCGGCGGGGTGCTGCTGCTGGACGGCGCGCTGCTGCTCGGCCGCTGGCTGCCGCTGGAGCTGACCGTCCATCTGGCGCTGTCCCCGGCCGCGCTGGCCCGCCGGACGCCGCCGGAGGAGCAGTGGACGCTGCCGGCGTTCGCCCGCTACGAGGCGGAGACCGCCCCGGCCGAGGCCGCCGACGTCACCGTCCGGGTCGACGACCCGCGCCACCCGGCGATCGCGCGGGCCTGACGACTCCCGCGGGACGCGCTGCGCCCGGCCGCCGGGCACGAGGGCATCCCGCGGACGCACCTGGTCAGACCGGCCGTGGCCGGCCCCCGGCGGGTCCGGCGGTCCCGGATTCCGGGGCCGGTCCGTGCTGGCAGTACGGGCACCAGAACGCCACCCGCTCCTGCGGCGGGGTGCCCTGGCCCGCCGTCAGCACCTGCGTCCCGCAGCGCGGGCAGGGCCGCCCGGCACGCCCGTAGACCCAGTGCTGGTGGCCGCGCCGGGTGTCGCCGGTGGTGACGTGGCCGGGGCGCAGCCGGTTGGCGTCGAGGATCTGCCGGGCCCGTTCCACCAGCCGGTCGGGGCGCGGCAGTTCGCCGACCGGGGTCCACGGGGTGACGCCGGCGAGGTAGCAGAGTTCGTTGGCGTAGACGTTGCCGATCCCGGCCAGGTTGCGCTGGTCGAGCAGGGCCTCGGCGACGGGCCGGCCGGGGTGGGCGAGGAGCCGGCGGACGGCTTCGGCCGGGTCCCAGTCGGGGCCGAGCAGGTCGGGGCCGAGGTGGCCGACGGCGCGCTGTTCGTCGGCGGTGCGGAGCAGTTCGACGACCGGCAGCCGGTAGCCGACCGCGGTGCCCCGTTCGGTGCCGAGGACGGCGCGGATCTGCCAGGCGGGACCGCCGGCCCAGCGCTCGCCGGGGCGGTAGACCTCCCAGCGGCCGTCCATCCGCAGGTGGGTGTGCAGGGTGAGGCCGCCCTCCAGGCGGGTGAGCAGGTGCTTGCCGCGCGGGGCGACCTCGAGCACCCGCCGTCCGGCGAGGCCGGCGGTGGCGTGCGCGGGCACCCGCAGGTCGGCGGTGGTCAGCACCTGCCCGGCCAGCGCGTCGTGCAGCCGGGCGGCCGCGCGGTAGACGGAGTCACCTTCTGGCATGGTTCCATCCTGCCTCCGTGCGGCGGTCCGGTGCGGAGGGCGCCGTCATCCGGCGGCCCGGCCGGGCACCTGGCCGTCGCGGACCACGACCACCGGGCAGGGCGCGTGCTCGGTGAGGTGCCGGCTGACCGAGCCGAGCAGCGCGCCGGAGAACCCGCCGAGGCCGCGGCTGCCGACCACGACCAGCGCCGCGCCGGCGGCCGCCTCCAGCAGGGCCTGGGCGGCGTTGCCGGGCAGGACGGCCTCGGTGATCCGGACCTCGGGGCCGTCCCCGACCACCTTGGCGACGGTCGCGGAGAGGGTCCGGCCGGCCAGCTCCTCGGGGTTGAAGCCCTCCGCCGGGGGCACGCTCAGCCCGGCCCAGCCGTAGAACGCGGGGTACTCCCAGGCGGCGATCGCGGTGACGCTGCCGCCGGCCATCCGGGCGTAGTCGACGGCCCAGCGCAGCGCCTGCTCGGAGGCGGGCGAGCCGTCCACGCCGACGACGATCCGGGGGTTCGCGTTGTTGGCCATGCCGCTGCTCCTTGCTCGACTGCTACTTCGGCTTCGCCTGCCGCTGACTCCCCGAACATAGATCAACTGGGACATTCCGCCACCGCTGGCCACGCCGGAGCCGCGCCCGCGGGGCCGAACTCGCGGGGCCGAACTCGCGGGGCCGACCCACGGATCCGACCCGCGGATCCGACTCGCGGGCAGCGGGAGGCCGGCCGGGCGCGCCGCGGAACTGGTACTGGCGGGTGCGCGGGCCCCGTTGCCCCACGCACCCGCCAGGGTTTCGGACGGCCCGAGGCCGTCAGGCCCGGTAGGCGGCCCAGGAGTTGGACATCCTGGCGACCTGGCCGGGGGTGAACTGCGTCATGCACGAGTCGTAGGTGTAGTCCATGAAGTTGTGGATCGGGTCGAGGCCGGTGGCGGTGCAGGTGTCGCGGCCCGCCGGGCACTGGTAGGCGGCGCTCTTCTCGGCCGGGGTGTCGGAGACGTAGTCGCCCTGGCCGCCGCAGCCGCCCTGGAAGGTGTGGTACAGCCCGAGCCAGTGACCGACCTCGTGGGTGGCGGTGTCGCCCTCGTTGTAGTTGGCCGCCGAGCCGCCCGGGAACGAGGAGTCGAGGATGACCACGCCGTCGTCGCTCGGGTTCGACCGGTAGGAGCTCGGGAAGGTCGCCCAGCCGAGCAGCGACTGGCCGAGCTTGGCGGTGTAGAGGTTGAGGGTGCCGGCGCCGCCCTTGCGCAGCGAGCTCTTCATCGCGCTCTCGGCCGAGGAGCCCGGGGTGATGCCGTTGTACCAGGTCGCGTTGTCGGTGTAGTCGGTTCCGGCCAACTGGAACTGGAACTGGCTCGCGGTGTTGCCCGTGCCCTGGCCCCCGTAGGCGGCGTTGAGGACGGCGATCTGCTTGGCGATGGTGGTCGCGCTGAGCTTGCCGGTCGTCCCGGAGTGGATGACGTGCACGTACACCGGGATGGTGGTGGCGGCGGCCAGCGTGCCGGGGGCGAGCAGCGCGCTGCCCTGGGAGGAGTGGGCCAGCTGGGCGACGCGGGCCTGCAGGTCGGCGTCCATGACCTTGGCCTGGGCGTCGGTGATGGCGTTGGGCTCGTGACCGGCGGTGCTTCCCGCGGGCTTGCGGGCGGCCGCGTCCGTTCCCGCCGCGTCGTCCGCGCTCTCCCCGCCGACGCACTGGGCCGGTGCCTGGGCGGCGGCGGTGGAGAACGAGGCGGGTGCGGCGAACTGGCTGAGCCCGAGGGCGGCGACGAGGGCGGCGGCGCTGAGGAATCTGCGGGGGACACGCGAGGGGACGCGGGCAGAACGACGCATCTGCGCTCCTGAGGGGGAGTTGTGGGGGGTGGCGGCCGTTGGGGGAGCCGCCGGAGCCTAAGGCTACGCAGGGCCACGTGTACGCGTCAGTTCTCTTCCGGCCTGAAAGTTCTGACGACAAATCGGACATAACCCGGAAGCCTGATCGGCCGGTACCGGCCACAGGTGGCGCATTTCCTGTGCCATCCGATCGCGGCAACGTCCTGGATCTGTCCGAAAATTGACACTCCGTCCGCCCCGCAGGCACCCCGGAGGGCCGCCCGGACGGGTCGGCGGGCGGCCCCGCACCGCCTCGCCGAGACTACGACGCCACGAAGACGATCTCCCGCAGGGCGCGCGCGCCGGCCCGGTCGAGTACCACGGCCGACGCACAGCCCGCCGGCGGCTCCCCCGTCCCCGCCAGCCTGCGGCGCAGCCGCCGGGCGGACTCGCGGTGCCGCGCGAAGGCGTACGCGGAGACCCGCTGCCCGCGGGCGCACTGGCCCTCCCTGGCCTCGCCCGCGCTGGCGTCCAGCAGGATCAGGTGCACCCGCCGCCCCTGCCGGGCCGCCGCCCTGGTCACCCAGCGGCGCACCCAGGGCAGTGCCCCGCAGTCGTGCACCGCGAGCGGCCCGCCGCCGAGCACCGCACGGCGCAGCCGCCGGTAGTGCGCGGCTCGGACCAGCGGACGGTAGACGAAGTACGGCAGCCAGGCCGGCAGCCGGGCCGCGAACTCCTCGCGCACCTGCTGGGAGTCGACCAGCCGGGCCGTGATGCACCGGCGCATCAGGGTGCTCTTGCCGCTGCCCGGCATGCCGGAGACGACCAGGACGTCGTCGGCCCGGTAGTGCAGGGCGGCCGGCGGCTGCCCCGGTCCGCCCGGCCGGCCGGCGCGCCGCAGGTCGTGCAGCCCGCGCGGGCGCAGCACCGGCCCCGCGCCGACCGCCGGCGACGCGCCGCACCCCTGTCTCCGCACGGGCAGCTGAGCCCCGGACAGCCCCGTTCCGGACGGGCCCGTCCCGGACACCCTCGCCTCGACCACCGGTACTCCCCCTGACTCCCCCGGGCCCGCTCCCCCGACCTGCGCCTGTCGGAGGGAGCCTTCCCTCCTCCAAGAGAGAGTAAAGACTAGTGGTCAGCGCCGGGTCGGCCGAGCCCCTTCACCGTCCGCTCACAGCACCGCACCGCCGCCACCCCGGTCCTCGGCCGGACCCGCCGGGTCCTCGGTCGGGGGGTGGTGGCGGTGCGGGCATGGACCGCACGGGCCCCGGGCGCCGTCAGCCCAGCTGCGGGGCGACCCGGGCGGCGATCAGCTCCAGGTGGTCGAGGTCGTCCAGGTCGAGGATCTGCAGGTAGACCCGCTCGGTGCCGACCTCGGCGTAGCGGCCGAGCTTCGCCACCACCTCGTCGGGGGTGCCGGCCAGGCCGTTGGCCCTCAGCTCGTCCACGTCGCGGCCGATCGCGGCGGCCCGGCGGGCCACCTCGGCGTCGTCCCGGCCGACGCAGGCGACCAGGGCGTTGGAGTACACCAAGGCCCCGGCCGCCCGGCCGGCCCGCTCGACGGCGGCGCGGACCCTGGCGAACTGGGCGGCGCTCTCCTCCACCGAGGTGAACGGCAGGTTGAACTCGTCGGCGAAGCGGGCCGCCAGCGCCGGGGTGCGGGTCGGGCCCTTGCCGCCGATCAGGATCGGGATCCGCTCCTGGACGGGCTTGGGCAGCGCCGGCGAGTCGGTCAGCGTGTAGTACTCCCCGGCGAAGTCGAAGGTGTCGCCGAGCTTGGTGCTCCAGAGCCCGGTGACGATCGCCAGCTGCTCCTCCAGCCGGCCGAACTTCTCCTTCGGGAACGGGATGCCGTAGGCGGTGTGCTCCGCCTCGTACCAGCCGGCGCCGAGACCCAGCTCGACCCGGCCGCCGCTCATCGCGTCGACCTGGGCGACCTGGATGGCGAGGACGCCGGGCAGCCGGAAGGTCGCGGCGGTCATCAGGGTGCCGAGCCGGATGGTGCTGGTGTCCCGGGCGAGGCCGGCCAGGGTGATCCAGGCGTCGGTCGGGCCCGGCAGGCCGCTCACCCCGCCCATCTTGAGGTAGTGGTCGGAGCGGAAGAAGGCGCTGAAGGTGCCGAGCTGCTCGGCGGTCCGGGCGACCCTCAGCAGGGTCTCGTAGCTCGCGCCCTGCTGGGGTTCGGTGAACACTCGAAGATCCATGAGGGCCATTCTGGTACGGAGGACCCCGGTCTCCCGGCACGTCGGCGGGCCGGGCCGGGGGCGACCGGCGGGTTCGGGCCACCGTCCGGGGGCGGCCCCGGGCGCCACGGGTGGCCAAGGTCTCAGGCCGGGCGGCCCGGACCGGGGGTCGGCTCGCCTACCGTGGACGGATGTCCGCCACGCCCGACGAGTCGCACCGGCTCCTCCCCGACCAGCCGGCCGGCTGCCCGCTGCCCGGGATCGTCGCCGCCTTCACCCCGCGGCTCGCCGAGTTCGCCGCCGCGCCCGGCTTCGTCGCGGCGGTCGACCAGCACGCCGCGCAGATCCGCGAGCTGCTGCACGCGCAGGGGCCGGAGCTGGCGCCCCGGCCGCTGGACCGCGCGGAGCTGTCGGCCTACGCGCTCGGCCTGCTGGACGCGCTCGCCGAGACCGGCCGACTGGAGCCGGTGGGCCACGACTACGCCGTGCAGCGGCTGACCGCCGTCTGCTGGCTCGCCCGCGAGCAGGGCCTGCTCGCCCCCTGAGAACGCGCGGGCACCCGGCGCCCGGCGCGGTGCGCGTACAGTGGCGGTCCACGAGACGGACGGCGGGGCGGGACGGTACACGGTGAGCGGGAACAACGCGTCGGGCACGGTCAGAACGGGCCGTGAGAGCAGCACGGGCGGGCACCGCGCGCTGGTCTGGCGCGAGCTGCCGGAGCGGCCGGCCGCCGCGGTGCTGGTCCTGCACGGCGGCGAGGAGCACAGCCTCACCCGGCCCGGCCCGATCAACCTGCCCGCCCTGCGGATGACCGGATTCGTCCGCGCGCTGCGCCGCGAGACCGCGGGCGCGGGCGTGGCGATCGGCACCGTCCGCTACCGCCACCGCGGCTGGAACGGCGAGCGCGCCGACGCCGCCCGGGACACCGGTGCCGCGCTCGGCGACCTCGCCGAGGAGCTGGGGCACGTGCCGACCCTGCTGGTCGGCCACTCGATGGGCGGGCGGGCGGCGCTGCGCTCGGCCGGCCACCCCAACGTCACCGGTGTGATCGCCCTCGCCCCGTGGTGCCCGCCGGAGGACCCCTGCGAGCAGCTGGCCGGGCGCAGCGTGCTGATGCTGCACGGCGACCGGGACAAGGTGACCCCGCCCGCCGACACCGTCCGCTTCGCCGGCCGTGGCCGGGAGGCCGGCGCCCGGGTCTGCGGCTACACCGTGACCGGCAGCGGGCACGCGCTGCTCCAGCGGATCGGCGACTGGCACCGCGCCACCGCCCGCCTGGGCGCCGGCCTGCTGGGCCTGCGCGAGCTGCCCGCCGAGGTCGCCGCCGCCCTGGCCCTGCCCGCCGACTCCCCCGACGCCCTCACCCTCCCCCTGCCCGTCCACCCCCGGGCCGCCGCGCCCCGCCGCCCCGCCCAGGCCTTGCCGACGGACGCGTGAGCCGGGTGGAAGCGTGAGGCGGGCGGTGGCATGACGCTGCCGGTGGCCTGACGCGGGCTGGCTGCGCGCGTACCGTCCCGCGGTTGTGGCCGTCGTCCGTGGCGGCCGTCGTCCGTGCTGGCCGTCGTTCCTCCCTGCCCGAGCCCGATGGCCGGTCCCGCCGCCCGGTGGCGGCCGGGGAGCGGGCCGGGAAGAATCGATGGACGCGGCAGGCTCGCGTTCTGTCGCGGACCGGATCACCGGGCTCGCCATGGACGACCGAAACACGCGGCACCACGACCACGGCGGCCGGCCCGAGTGGCACGACGTGGTCATCGTGGGTGCCGGTCAGGCCGGTCTCGCGCTCAGCCACGAGCTCACCCGGGCGGACGTCGAGCACGTCGTCCTGGAGCGCGGCCGGGTCGGCCAGGGCTGGCGGAGCCGGTGGGACAGCTTCTGCCTGGTCATCCCGAATTGGACGGTCCGGCTGCCCGGCGCGCCCTACGACGGCGACGCCCCCGACGGCTTCATGCCCCGGGACGCGGTGGTCCGGCACCTCGCGGCGTACGCGACGGGCTTCGGGGCACCCGTGCGCGAGGGGGTCGAGGTCACCCGCGCCGAGGCCGTCCCCGTGGAGGGCGGCGCCGGCGGCGGCTTCCGGCTCGCCACCCCGGGCGGTGCGTTCCGGTCGCCGCAGCTCGTGTTCGCCTCGGGCGCCTACCAGCGGCCGCACCGCCCGCCCGCGTGGACGACGCTGCCGCCGTCCGTCCGGATCATCGACGCGGAGCAGTACGCCAACCCGGGGCGGCTGGCGCCGGGCGGGGTGCTCGTGGTCGGCAGCGGGCAGAGCGGCTGCCAGATCGCCGAGGAACTGGCGCGGGCCGGCCGGCCCGTGCACCTGGCCTGCGGGCGCGCCCCCTGGATGCCCCGCCGGGTCGAGGGCCGGGACATCGTCGCCTGGCTGGTGGAGACGCCGTTCTTCGCCACCAGGCTCGCCGACCTGCCCGACCCGCGGATGCGGCTGCTGGCCAACCCGCAGTGCAGCGGCCGCGACGGCGGCCACGACCTCAACGTCCGGACGCTGCAGGCCATGGGCGTCGGCCTGACCGGGCACTTCCTCGGCGCGCAGGACGGCGTCGCGCACTTCGCCGACGACCTCGCCGCCTCGGTGGCCTTCGGTGACGCCCGGTACGGCGAGATCCGCGCGCTGATCACCGGCTCCCGGGCCCGCGAGGGGCGGCCCGTCCCGGAGCTGCCGGAACCCGCCCCGTTCACGGCCCGCCCGGTCACCGAACTCGACCTCGCCGCCGTCGGGACGGTGGTGTTCACTTCCGGGTACCGGCCGGACTTCGCGAGTTGGACGGACTTCCCCGGGGCGTTCGACGAGCTGGGCTTCCCGCTCCAGCAGGACGGGTCCAGCATCGTGGTGCCGGGGCTGCACTTCATGGGCGTGCACTGGCAGCGGACCAGGAAGTCGGCGACGTTCCTGGGCGTGGCCGAGGACGCGGCGGTGCTCGCGGAGCGGATCGCCGCCGCCGCCCGGGGCGGCCGGGTCCGGGGACCGGGGTGACACTGGTCGGGGGCGGCCGACGAGGACGGGAGCCGACGCATGCCCGGTGCCACAGACGCAGACGCAGACGCGGGCGCGAACGCGGGCGCGGACCGCGCCCATCGCGCGCTGATCGCCGAACTGGCCGGTCTGGTCCGGCTCGCGCACACGGCCCTGCGGGGTGCGACGGTCACGCTGACGCATCCCGCCGAGGAGGCGGCCGCGGGGGTGCGGACCGCCGAGGAGGCGCTGGCCGAGCTGCGGGCCCGGATCGAGGAGGACGCGGCCGGCACCCGCGCCGGGCGCGCCGGGGTCGTCGCGGCCGTGCACGTCGGCAGCGAGGTGGAGGCTCTGGGTGAGCTCGCCGAGCGGTTGCTGGAGGCGGCCTGGTCGCGACAGGAGCGGGAACCGGTCGTCGAACGGCTGCGGACCCCGCTGTGCGGGATCGCCGGCGCGGCCCTGGAGCTGGTCGCGGCGGCGGCCGAGGTGCTGGAGTCGGGCGCGCCCGAGGGCGTCGCGGACGTCCTGACGCGGCTGCACGAGGTCGGCCGGCGCCAACGGCTGCTGTACGAGCTGCTGATCCGCCCACCGGAGCCGGCCGATCCCGTCGACACCGCCGACCTGGTGATGCTGGCCTGCTGCTACCAGCGGTGCGCCGCGCACGCGGGGTCCATCGTCCGGCACGCCGGGCTGTTCTCCCGGGCGGGCGCCGCGGTCTGATCCGACAGGATCCGCCGGACGGGCCCTACGGCAGGCCCGCCGCCGCGGTGGCCGCCCGCAGCAGCAGGCGGGTGGGTTCGTGCCGCACCGTCCCCCGGTGGGTCACCACCATCGGTTGCAGCACCGGGTCGGCCGGATCGACGACCGGCGAGCCGTCGCGCAGCAGGCGGGCGAGCAGTGCCAGCACGTTGTGGGCGTAGGCCCGGGACGCGGTGCCGGGCACCTGCGCCGCGAGGTCCCCGGCGCCGAGCACCGTCACCCCGTCGCCGACCAGCGTCGTGGTGTCCGGCAGCGCGCCCTCGATGGTGCCGCCGTCCGGGCCGACGGCCAGGTCCACCAGCACCGAGCCGGGCCGCATCGCCGCCACCGCGGCCGTGCTCAGCAGTACGGGCGGCCGCCGGCCGGACGGACCGGACGGCCCCGGTGCGGTCACGACCACGTCGTGCCGGGCGACGGCCGCGGCGATCCCGGCCGACCAGACGGCGCGCTCCCGGTCCAGGGTGTCCCACAGCTCTCGGTCGCCCGCCACCGGGCGCAGCCCCGGAAGGTCCAGCAGGCCGACGCCGAGGGCGGCCAGCGCCGCCCGCCGGGGGCGGCGCAACTCGACCGCCCGTACCTCCGCCCCCAGCCGGCGGGCCGTGTCGGCGGCCTGGAGGCCCGCGTGGCCGGCGCCGACCACCAGCACCCGGACGGGCTCGAAGAGCATGTCGGCAGCGCCCCAGGGCGGCAGGCAGCGGTCCAGCCGGACGGCCGCGAGCAGCACCGCGCGGTAGCCGGCGATCCGGGCCTGGGAGGCCTCGGCGTCCAGCGGGCCACCTGCCGTGAGGCCGGGCGGCACCAGGTCGAGACCGATCGCGGTGACCCCGCGGTCGGCCCACTGGCGCACCCGGTAGGGGATGCGGCACGGGCGCAGCATCGCGATCAGCACCTGCCCGGTGCGCAGACCGTGCGCCGGGTCGACGGCCGGCGGGTGGACGCCGAGCAGCACGTCCGCGCGGCGGAGCAGGTCGGCCCGCCCGGCCACGGCGGCACCGGCCGCGCGGTAGTCCGCGTCGTGGTGCCCGGCCAGGGCGCCGGCGCCCGCCTCGACCACGACCGCGGGCCCGAGCCGGGTGACCGGAGGCACCAGGGCGGGTACCAGGGCGACCCGGCGTTCGCCCGGCACGGTCTCCCGGAGCACCCCCACCGTCCTGGCCGCCGTCACCGCGTCACCCGCCTTCCCGGCACCGGCGCGCCCCTTCGGCCCGCTCGCGGGTGGCCGGTCCGCCCATTATGTCGCGTTTGCACGGCTCGCTCGCCCGGCCGGATACTCGTGCACGGGGCGCGGGCGGCCTGCCCGCCGCGCGGCACGGCGGAGGGAGCCGGGCATGACGGGACCCACCGGCGAGCCCACGGGCGGGCCCAGGGGCGAGCCCACGGGCGGGCGCAGAGGCGGGCCCACGGGCGGGCCCAGGGGCTGGCAGTTCTGGGTGGACCGGGGCGGGACCTTCACCGACGTGGTCGCGCTGGCCCCGGACGGGCGGCTGCTGACGCACAAGCTGCTCTCGCACGACCCGGCCCGCTACCGCGACCCGGCCGTCGCCGGGGTCCGGGCCCTGCTGCCGCCCGGGGAGCCGGTCGAGTCCGTCCGGATGGGCACCACGGTGGCCACCAACGCGCTGCTGGAGCGCACCGGCGAGCCCACCGCGCTGGTCGTCACCCGCGGATTCGCCGACGCGCTGCGGATCGGCTATCAGAACCGCCCGCAGATCTTCGCCCGCCAGATCGTGCTGCCCGAGCCGCTCTGCGCCAGGGTGATCGAGGTGGACGAGCGGATCACCGCCGACGGCACCGAGCTGCGCCCGCCCGATCTCGACCGGCTCGCCGGGGAGTTGCGGCGCTGCCTCGCGGACGGCATCCGGTCCGTCGCGGTGCTCTGCCTGCACAGCTACCTGCACCCGGCGCACGAGCAGGCGATCGGACGGCTGGCCGAGGAGCTCGGGTTCGCCCAGGTGTCGCTGTCCAGCGAGGTGAGCCCGCTGATGAAGCTGGTGCCGCGCGGCGACACGGCCGTGGCGGACGCCTACCTCTCCCCCGGCCTCCGGCGCTACGTGCGGCAGGTGGCCGCGGAGTTGGCCGGGGTCCGGCTGATGTTCATGCAGTCCAACGGCGGTCTGGCCGAGGCCGGGCACTTCCGCGGCAAGGACGCCGTGCTGTCCGGCCCGGCGGGCGGCATCGTCGGCATGGTCCGGATGTCCCGGCTGGCGGGCTTCGACCGGGTGATCGGTTTCGACATGGGCGGTACGTCCACCGATGTGTCGCACTACGCCGGCGAGTTCGAGCGGGTGGTGACCACCCAGGTCGCCGGGGTGCGGCTGCGGGCGCCGATGCTGGCGATCCACACGGTCGCGGCCGGCGGCGGCTCGGTGCTGCGCTTCGACGGTGCCCGGTTCCGGGTGGGGCCGGACTCCGCGGGCGCCACCCCCGGCCCCGCCTGCTACCGGGGCGGCGGCCCGTTGACGGTGACCGACGCCAACCTGCTGCTCGGCCGGATCCAGGCCCGGCACTTCCCGCACGTCTTCGGCCCGGACGGCGACCAGCCGCTCGACGAGGAATCGACTCACCGTCAATTCGCCCTGCTGGCCGATGAGATCTCCACCGCCACCGGTTCGCCGTGTTCGCCGGAGGAGGCCGCCGAGGGCTTCCTGAAGGTCGCGGTGGGCAACATCGCCAACGCCGTCAAGCGGATCTCGGTCCAGAGGGGCCACGACGTCACCCGGTACGCGCTCACCACCTTCGGCGGCGCGGGCGGCCAGCACGCCTGCGCGGTGGCCGAGGCCCTGGGCATCCGCACCGTGCTCGTCCCGCCGATGGCCGGGGTGCTGTCCGCCCTCGGCATCGGCCTGGCCGACACCACCGTGCTGCGCGAGCACGCCGCCGAACTCCCCCTGGCGACCGGATCCATGGCGGACGTGCACGCGCTCGCCGACCGGCTGGCCGCGGAGGCCACCGACGAACTGCTCGACCAGGGCACCCCGTCCGACCGGATCCGGGTGGCGCACCGGGCCCGGCTGCGGTACGAGGGCACCGACACCACGCTTGAGGTCGCGCTCGGCGAACCGGCCGACATGGCCGCCGCGTTCGAGGAGCAGCACCGGACCACCTACTCCTTCCTGCTGGACCGCCCGGTCGTGGTCGAGGCCCTCGTCGTGGAGGCCACCGGCCTCACCGAGCAGCCCGAGCTCGGCACCCTCCCGCCGTCCGGCACCGGCACCGGCGGGGCGGTCGGGGCGGACGGGCGGGCCGGGGCGGAAGCGCGGTCCTGGGCGGGCGGGCGGGCCGAGGCGGAAGCCGGTCCGGCCACCCCACCCACCGTGCCGCTGTACACGGGCGGTTCCTGGCACCAAGTGCCCTTGCTGGAGCGGGAGTCGATGCGACCGGACGACACCGTGCCCGGGCCGGCCGTCATCGCCGAGGCCAACGCCACCACGGTGGTGGACGACGGGTGGCGGGCCACCCTGACGCCGGCCGGCCACCTGCTGGTCGAGCAGGTCAGGACCCGCGCCGAGGCCGCCGTCCCGACCCGGGCCGACCCCGTCCTGCTGGAGGTCTTCAACAACCTCTTCATGGCGATCGCCCAACAGATGGGCGCCCGGCTGGAGTCCACCGCCCAGTCGGTCAACATCAAGGAGCGGCTGGACTTCTCCTGCGCGCTCTTCGACCCGGACGGCAACCTGGTCGCCAACGCCCCGCACATCCCGGTCCACCTCGGCTCGATGGGCACCACCGTCAAGGAGGTGATCCGCCGCCGCGGCCCCGCCATGCGCCCCGGGGACACCTACGCCGTCAACGACCCGTTCCACGGCGGCACCCACCTGCCCGACCTCACCGTGGTGACCCCGGTCTTCGACCCGGAGGGCCGGAGCGTCCTGTTCTACGTCGCCTCCCGCGGCCACCACGCCGAGATCGGCGGCATCACACCCGGCTCCATGCCGGCCGCCAGCCGCGAGATCCACGAGGAGGGCGTGCTCTTCGACGCCTGGCCGCTGGTCACGGACGGCAGGCTCCGCGAGGCCGAAACGCTGCGGCTGCTCGCCGAGGCCCCCCACCCGTCCCGCGACCCGGCCACCAACCTCGCCGACCTGCGCGCCCAGATCGCCGCCAACCGCAAGGGCGTGGCCGAGGTCAACGCGATGATCGACCACTTCGGCCTCGACGTCGTCCAGGCGTACATGCGCCACGTCCAGGACAACGCCGAGCAGGCGGTGCGCCGGGCGATCGACGGACTGTCCGACGGCGCGTACCGCTACGAGACCGACTCCGGGGCCGTGATCGCCGTCGAGGTCCGCGTCGACCGCGAACACCGCACCGCCACCATCGACTTCACCGGCACCTCGCCCCAGCTCGACAGCAACCTCAACGCACCCTCCGCCGTCGTCACCGCCGCGGTGCTGTACGTCTTCCGCACCCTGGTGGCCGACGACATCCCGCTCAACGACGGCTGCCTGCGCCCGCTGGAGATCGTCGTCCCGCCCGGGTCGATGCTGGCCCCCCGGTACCCCGCCGCCGTGGCCGCCGGCAACGTCGAGACCTCACAGGCCATCACCGGCGCCCTCTACGCCGCCCTGGGCGTCCAGGCCGAGGGCTCCGGCACGATGAACAACCTCAGCTTCGGCAACGAGCAGCACCAGTACTACGAGACCATCGCCTCCGGCTCGGGCGCGGGCCCGGGCTTCCACGGCGCCGACGTGGTCCAGACCCACATGACCAACTCCCGGCTCACCGACCCGGAAGTCCTCGAATGGCGCCTGCCCGTCCTGGTCGAGGAGTTCGCCGTCCGCCCCGGCAGCGGCGGCGCGGGCCGCTGGCACGGCGGCGACGGCGCAGTGCGGCGGCTCCGCTTCCGCGAGCCGATGACGCTCAGCCTGCTCACCGCCCACCGCCGGGTGCCGCCGTACGGCCTGGCCGGCGGCTCACCCGGCGGGCTCGGCAGCAACCGGATCGTCCGCCGCGACGGCACCGTCGAACCGCTGCCCGGCTGCGCCAACGCCGAGGTCGGGGCCGGCGACGCCCTGGAGATCCGCACGCCCGGCGGCGGCGGGTACGGCAACCCGCAACAGCGTTCCGACCCGGCCGGTGAACACCCGTAGCACTCCGGATCCCCGAGGAACACGATCCGGTGGCGGTCCGGACGGCCACCTTCTCCGCGACGTCCCTCACTGCCCTCGCTGCACCCCCGGAGCGTTGCCCGAGCCGGCTACGCTTCGGGCTGAGCCGCATGGGGGTGGTGCGGCGGGTGGTGCGGCGGATCGTCGAACTCATGGTGCCCCACCACCGCCCGAGCCTTGTGCGGCGGAGTGAACTGGGCGTTGTGTTCCTCAGCTGCCCGCTTGGCGTCGGGTTTGTTGTCGAACCCCGAGATGAGGACGGACTCGTCCTGCGGGCACCACACGTCCCAGATGAGTTCGAACGACCCCGCAAGGCCTGGTTGGTCGCTGGGTTTCGTCATCACGGAAACACCTCCACGCCACCCCCGGGTACCGGGCCGAACGGAAGATGCGGACTGCGCCCGCCGTCGCGGGTGAACCACGGACCCGCGCGGTGGGCGAACCGGCCCAGCCGTAGGAGCGCAACTCCATTGTCCGACGGCTGCCGCGGCCCCGCCACCGACCGGCCGGCGACGATGACCGTGGGTGGAGGCCCTTCCGTCGGCACACGGCGATGCGGCGTGCCCGAGCAGTCGCCGGACTGCCCTTAGCTCACGGCCGCCGCGTCGAGCAGCACCTCGGCGGCCTCGGTGCGGGCGTAGAGGACGTACCGGCCGGCGCGGTGCGCGTCGAGCAGGCCCGCCGCGCGCAGCGCGCCGAGGTGCTGGGAGACGCCGCCGGCCGTGATGCCGGTGCGCCGGGCGAGCTCGCCGGTGGACGCCGGGGTGTCCAGCTCGGTCAGCAGCAGCGCGCGGGTCCGGCCGAGGACCGCCGCCAGCGCGCGGGACGGTTCGCGTTCGCGGCGCTCCCACAGCGTGGCGATCCCGCGCGGCGGGTACCGCAGGGTCGGCTGCCAGCCGGGGCCGGTCACCGAGAACACCCGGGGCCAGACGAACACCGAGGGCACCAGCAGCAGCCCCCGCCCGCCCAGGCGCCGCCCGCCGCGGGCGTACCAGTGCCCGATGCGGAGCTTCTCCTCCTCCCAACTGACCTGTGAAGATAGGTCGTTGAGGAGTTCCTGAGCGCCCCCTCGGGCCAGCAGCCGGGCCCGGTGCAGCACGTCGCCCTCCAGCAGCGCCCGCAGCCGGGGCCAGTACGGCGCGAGCGCGAGCTCCCAGAACGCCGCGAGGGTGTCGGCGAGTTCGGCCAGCCCGCGGACCGGATCCGCCCGCAGGGCGGCGATCAGGGCGGACGACGGCGCGCGGGGGCCGCTCAGCCCGGCACGGACCAGTTCCGGCGCGGTGGCGCGGAGCCCGTCGAGCTCCAGCGCGAGGTCGGGCACCGAGGTGGTCGGCGGCGGCGCGATGAAGACCGGGATGGTCCGGGGCGGCGCCGGTACGAGGTCGGCGAGCAGAGCCCAGTCGAGCTTGGCGGCGGCCAGCCGCTCCCGCACGGGCCCGCTCCAGGGCAGGTGCAGCGGGTGCTCGGCGGGCCGTGTGAGGACGCGGACGGCGGCGACCGCCTCCCAGAGCGGGGAGATCGCGAACCGGGTGCGGGCCAGGTCCCGGGTGGTGAACTCCAGGTCCAGCATCGGGATCTCACGCTCCGGGATCGACGGGTGGGACTCGGCGTCGCCGTGCTCGGCGTTGCCGCGCTCGGCGCTGCCGTGAATTTAGCCCACGCTGAATCCGTGGCCGCCGCCGGGCGGGCGGGCCAGGGTCTACCCCCATGACGACCACCGCCGTTCCCGCGAACGCCGCGCCCGCCCCCGACCGCGACTCCGACCGCAGCCCCGACCCCGCCTACCGGCTGCTGCTCGCATCGACCGCCGTCAGCAAGGCCGGCACCGCCGTCGGCACCCTCGCCCTGCCGCTGACCGCCGTCCTCGCCCTGCACAGCCCCGCGTGGCAGATCGGGCTGCTGGCCGCGCTGAGCACCGCCGCCTTCCTGCTGATCGGCCTGCCGGCCGGAGCCTGGGTGGACCGGCTCCGCAAGCGGCCCGTCATGATCGCGGCCGACCTGGCCCGGGCGGCGCTGCTCGGCTCCGTCCCGGTCGCCTGGGCACTCCAATGCCTGACCTTCGCCCAGCTCTGCGCGGTGACGCTGCTGACCGGAGCCGCCACCGTGTTCTTCGACCTCGCGGCGCTGAGCCACCTGCCGGCCCTGGTCGGGCGCCCGGGCCTCACCCGGGCCAACGCCCACCTGGTCACCGTGGACGCCGTGGCCCAGACCGGCGGACGCAGCGCCGGCGGCCTCCTGATGTCCCTGCTCACCGCCCCGGCGGCGGTCCTGGTGGACGCGATGAGCTACCTCGGCTCGGCCTGGTTGCTGCGGTGCATCCGCCGCCCGGAGCCGGCACCCGCGCCCGCGCCGCCCGGCGGCCGGCGGCTGGCGAGCGAGATCCGGGACGGGCTGCGCTTCGTCCTCGGCCACCCGGTGCTGCGCCCGATCGCACTCGCCGGCGCCTGCACCAACCTCTCCATCCAGCTGTGCCAGACCATGCTGCCGGTGCTGTTCGCCCGCACGCTGGCGCTGCCGGACGTGGTGACCGGGCTCTTCCTCGCCGTCGGCGGCGTCGGCGTCTTCCTCGGCTCCCTGCTCGCCCGCCCGCTCGCACGCCGGCTGGGCGCGGGCCGGCTGCTCTGGCTGATGGGCCTGGCGGTGGCCCCGACCGGGGTCCTGGTCGCCTTGGTCGACCGGGGACCGGCACTCTGGTGGGCGGCCGGCGGGTGGCTGGTGACCACGCTGAAGGTGGGCATCGACAACGTGATCAAGGTCAGCTTCCGCCAGCACGTCACCCCCGATCACCTGCTCGGCCGGATGAACGCCACCCTGCGCGTCCTCCTCACCGGCGCGCTCACCGTCGGCGGCGTGCTGGCCGGCCTGTTGGGCTCCCTGCTCTCGGAGCGGGCCGCCCTCTGGGTGGGCGCGGCCGGCCTGGCCCTGGTCTGGCTGCCGATCTACCGCTCCCCCCTCCGCACGGCCCGCGCCCTGCCCGGCACCTGACCGACCACCGGCCCCGGGCGGTGCGGGACGGTCGGGCCGCCGGTGCCGCGGGTCTGCCGGGTGCCGCGGTACCGGCGTCCGGCCCGTGGGCCCGCCCCGGGCGCCGGCGGTCATCGGGCCCACGGGAGGACCCGGGTGCTCCCGGTGCCGGGGACGGAGCCACGCCGTCCGAGCGCATGACGACCGGCGCCTCGGCCGCCCGCGGGGCGTGGACCCGGCGGACCACGCCCGGCGGGATGGTGAGGTCTGCCGGCGGCGGCCTTCTCGGTGCGGCCGTCGCAGGTGACCCCGGCGCGCCGGCGGTCGCCGTCCAGACCTGCTCGCGGCTGATGACGTGCTCGGAGCCGGTCTGGCCGGCCGCCATCTCGACGGTTCCGGTGCTGAGTTCCGTGCTGCCCAGGCTGGGCGCGGCCAGACCCGTCATGCGGGCGTTCGGCGACTCGGTGACGTCCCGGCGGCGGGGGTGATCATGATCGCGGCGGCTCCTCGGTCCGAGTGGTCCCGGTCGTCTCGGTCACGGCCTTCTCGGTCGGGGCCGCCTCGTCCTGCCCGGTCTCGTCGGGGGTGGCCCATTCGACGAACTGGACGACGACGCCGTGGGGGTCGGTCAGCTGGAACAGCCGCTCGCCCCAGGGCTCCTCGCGCAGCGGCATGGTGATCGGGGCCCCGGCCTCGCGCAGGCGCCGCTCCTCCGCCTCGATGCCGGTGACGGTGAGCGCGAGGATCAGGCCCGCGACCCGCTGGTCACGCTGCTCGGGTGGCAGGACGTCGTTGCCGCGGCGGAGGAGCACGATGTCGGCGGCGGCGTCGGAGCGGGTGAGAGAGGCGAAGCCGTCGGCGGCCATCGCCAGCTGGTAGCCGAGGTGCGTGCGGAAGAACGAGGTGTTCACCCGGGGCCTGGCCCGCACCGTCGCCGAACGCCCCCCCGACGAGACCCCGCTCACCGCGCTGGAGGCGGCGTTCCGCGCCACACTGGCGGAGCACAGCCCGGTGGTCGGCTTCACCGGCGCGCAGTTCGCCCGCATGGTCGCCGACAGTCCCACGCTCACCGCCCGGCTGCGCGAGCTGCACGACCTGCGCGAGGAGGCGCTGGCCGCGGCGCTGGCCGACCCGGCCCCAGGGACCGCCCCGGCGATCGCGCCGCGAGCCGCGGCCGCCCTGATCGCCGCGGGCGACCGCCTGCTCTTCCGCCGCATCCAGGAACTCACCCTGGCCGGCCGCACCGACGACGAGATCGAGGCCACGCTCACCGCGGAGGCGGACCACGTCTTCGCCCTCCTCCACGCCGCCGCGACCGCCTGACCCCGCCGCGGAGCCAGCGCCCGACGCCCGGGCAGGCCCGCACGCCAACGGGCGGCGGCCGGCCGAGCCGCATCGCCGAGGCCTGTCCGGCGGATCTCGTCGGATCAGACCGCGGCGTCCGGGTGCGTGCGTCGCGAGCCGGCGGCTGGGGGAGCGTCGCGGGCCCCGCGAGATCCGCCGGACGAGCCCGGCCCTACCCGCCGGCCGGTGGTGGGGGGTGACGGAGGCCGGGGAGGAAGGCCAGGGCGAGGACGACGGCGAGGACGAGGGTGTGGACCGCCATGGCGCCGCGGAGCGAGACGCGTTCGCCGAGCCAGCCGGTGGCCGCGGCGGCGAACGGGTAGAGCGAGCCGCCGACGACGAACATGGAGCTCTGCACCCGGCCCATCAGCGCGTCCGGGACCATGCCCAGGACGCGGGCGTTGGTGCGGACCACCACGGCGGGGCTGACCAGCGCGATCGCCGCGGTGCAGCCGGTCATCACGACGGGCGAGGGGTGCAGGGCGGCGCCACCCGCGGCGGCGGCGATCAACGCCGTGACGAGGCGTAGCAGCCGGGCGTCCGGCACCCTCGGGAAGCGGGGGGCGAGCAGGGCGCCGACCACGCCGGCCAGCGCCGTGACGGCCAGCGCCAGGCCGAGCGACTGCGGGCGGTCGCGGCCGGCGGCGAGGACAAGGACGAAGGCGATTCCGGCGGTGGCGAAGTTCACCAGGGCCGACCAGGCCAGCAGCGCCCTCAGGTACCGGGAGCCGGCCACGTACCGGAAGCCCTCGGCGACGGCGGTCCGCAACCGCGGCCCGGCCTTTCCGTCGCCGCCGCCCAGCGGGCGACGCACCATCAGCAGCAGCCCCAGCGACACCAGGTAGGACAGCGCGTCGAGCAGGAACGGCGAGGCGGGCTGCAGCCGGTACAGGGCCGCGCCGAGCAGCGGTCCGACGAACTGCACGACGTAGGACTGGCCCTGGCCGAAGGCGACGGCGGCGTTCAGCTCCCGGCGGGGCACCAGCCGTGGGAGGGCGGCCGAGCCGGCCGGCAGCGCGACCGCGGTCAGCAGGCCCTCCACCGTGGCGAGTGCGCCGGCGAGCAGGACCGGGCCGCCGCCGTCGAGGACCAGCAGGCCCAGCGCCCCGACGGCGGCCGCCCGGCCGGCGTCGGCGGCGATCAGGATGGTCCGGCGGTGCCGGCGGTCCGCGAGGACGCCGGCCGGCAGCTGGCTCGCGAACACCGCGAGGAGCCGCACGGTACCGACCAGGCCGGCCAGGGCCGGCGACCCGCTGCGGTCGAGGATCCACAACGGCAGGGCCAGCATGGTGAGTTGCGAGCCGATGCCGGAGAGGCCCGCGCCGAGCCACAGCCGCCGGAAGTCCCGGTACCGCAGCGGCCCGGCCCGGCCCGCCCGGCGGCGGGCCGGATCGCCCGCCCGGGCCGGACCCCGCGAGTCCCCTTTGGTGAGGTCAACCGACATCGGACCGCTCCCCGAACGGCTCGCCGGAGCGCTCCGCCACCGGAGTCCCGGGCGCGGGGAGCGTCTCCCACCAGGAGGCGAGCACCTGCGCCGCCCGGTCCGGCGGCACCAGTCCGCGGCCTTCGACCACCCGCCCGCTCCACAGCTCGTACACCTCGCCCGGCTGCGGATCGACGACGACGTGCCCCTCCGCCCGCAGGGTGGTGACGTGGCGCCGGACGGCGGGCTTGTCCCACATGACGGCGTTCATGCTCGGGAAGAACAGCGCCGGACGGGGGTGGGCCAGCAGAGCGGTCTGCGCGGGCGAGCCCGCCAGCCCGAGGGCCGCGCCGGCCAGCATGTTCGCCGTCGCCGGCAGCACGGCGAGGCCCCGCGAGCGCAGCGCGAGCTCCGTGGGGTTGACGAGGTCGCCCGGTCCATAGGCCTCGTCGGCGTGCCAGGCGAGCGCCTCCGCCCGCAGGAACCGTTCGGCGCCGTGGGTGAGCAGCAGCCGCAGCGGCGCCGCCACGCTCTGCCGCAGGCGGACCAGGTAGCCGGGCAGGTCGAGCGCGGCGCTCGCCCCGCAGACGATGACGGACAGCGCGTCGTCACGCATGGCGGCCGCCGGCGGACGCCCGCGCGGGTGCCGGAGCGGCCTCCGGGAGGAGGTCGTCCAGGGTGTAGTTGAAGTCCGCCGAACCCCGGTGCAGCCGGTCGAGCACGAGCGCGATGCCCGCGCTGCCGGTCGCGAAGTCGGTGCTGTAGCGCAGCAGGCTCTCGCCCGGGAAGGCCAGGCCCTCCGGGCGGCGGCCGGCCAGCGAGAGGATCGCCCGGGCGCTGCGCTCGGCCGGCTCCCGGAGTTCGGGCCGGCCGAGCAGCTGGGCGCAGTCGAGCGCGAGGTTCGTCGGGCCGGCCATGCCGCGGTACAGGCCGGTGGTGATGGTGACCCCGCCGACCCCGCGGCGCAGGATCCCGTCCAGGGCCCGGTGAAGCGGCGCCTCGTCGGGCAGCAGACGGCAGTAGCGGGCCAGGGCGGTGCCGACGCCCGCCGAGCCGCGCAGCCAGTACGGGGAGTAGACCGCACTGCCCACGCGACCGGGCATGGAGAGCATCCCGTCGTCCTGGACCACGCCCTGGGCGAGGTCGTGTTCGAGCGCCCGCCGGCCGATGCGCAGGTAGGCGTCGTCGCCGGTGGCGCAGTGCAGGTACAGCAGGAACGCGGCGATGCCCGAGGAGCCGTGGGCGTAGCCGACCTGCGGCGCCCGTCCGCTGCCGTCGGCCCAGTAGAGGCCCTGACCGGCGTCCTGGGCGGCGGCGATCAGCTGGTCGCCGATCCGGGTGGCCTCGTGGAGGTGGCGGCCCTCGCGGGTGCGGCGCCAGACGGCGAGGCAGGCCAGGCCGAGCCCGGCGGCGCCGGTGGCGAGGTCGGCCGTCGGCGCGCCGGCCGGGGCCGTGCGCAGGGCCCGGTCGAGGACGGCGGCGCCCCAGTCGCGTTCGCCCGCGTCGCAGAGCGTCCAGGCGACGCCGGCCAGGCCGAAGCAGAGCCCGGGCGGGAGGCGGTCGAGGGCGGGTTCGGAGCGGGTCATCCAGGCGCGGACCGGCTCCGGGAAGCGCCCGGTGATGCCGTGCAGGGCCCGCAGGACGCCGGCCGCGCCGTGGGCCACCGACCACGGGTTGGTGCGGAACACGGCGGGGTCGGCCGGGAACGGCCGGTCGTCGCGCTCGGGCGTCATCACCTTCTCGATGAAGGCGAGGGCGTCGGCCACGGCGGCGGGCAGGTCGAGCCGGTCGTCGGGGGTCTCGTCGAGGGGCAGTCCGAGGGTGCGGAACAGCCCGTCCACCGGCCGTCGCAGCAGACCGGCGACGTGCCGCGTGGACCGGGCCAGCGCCGGCGGGTCGAGCGCGAGCAGGGTGTTGCGCGGCAGCAGCATCGCCAGTTCGACCGCGGCCAGGGCGTAGGCGTCGAACGCCCGGCCGTCGACGGCACCGGCCGGCTCGGCGGGCGCGAAGCCGGGCGTGCGCGGGTGCTGGTCCTGACGGGCGTTCAGCGGCCGCACCGACTCGAAGTCGATCAGCCGGACCCGCAGCGTCTCCGGGTCGACGAGGACGTTGGTCAGCGACACGTCGCCGTGGACGAGGTCGCGCTCGTGGCAGGCGGCGAGGGCGGCGCGCAGGCCGTCCAGCACGGTGTCGGCGACCTTCGCGTAGTCGGCGGCCGCCCGCGCGGTCAGGGCGTTGGCGGCCACCGGGTTCTTCATCCCGATGAAGCTGACGAGGGCCAGCCCCTCCACGTACTCCTCGGCGAGGAAGAGGTGCTCCCACTCCTCGAACAGCTCCAGCGGCTCGGGCGCCACCCCGGTGCCCTGCAGCAGTTTCAGGGCCTCGAACTCGCGGCGCAGCCGGGCCTGGGCGTCGGAGCCGTCCTCGGCGTACGCCGTGTGCGGGCGGGCCTCCTTCAGCACGACCCGGCGGTCGTCCGAGAGGCGCCGGGCTTGGTAGACCCCGCCCGCCCCGCCGTAGTGCAGCGCGCGTTCGACCCGGTACCCGTGCAGGACGGGCGAGCCGGCGGCGGCCGGCTGCTCCTCCTCCTCGAACAGCTCCGGGACCCACGACGGCCGCCGGTAGACCGGCGCGCGGTCGTCGAGCCACTGCCGCCCGTCCGGCCCGTGCAGCACGGGCAGCGGCGTGCCGTCGGCGCCGACCGCGCCGGACGGGGTGAACTCCCCGTACCGGTAGTACAGGCAGCCCGATTCGCCGTAGCGGCGGTCGGTCAGCACGTACGGCCCCCGGACGTCCGCGAGCGGACCGGCCAGGCGGGCCAGCAGCTCGCGGCACTGCTCGGCGGACTGCGTGTAGATGACGACGACCTTGCCGATCTGGCCGGGCGGCCACCACCTGGTCGCCCCCAGGCGGACCAGCCGGGTGGAGCGGAGGCACTTGAAGTGGAACGGGGTCCGGTGGAACTCCGCGGCCACCGCGCGCAGCGCCGCCGACGCGTCCTCGGGCACCGCCGAGACGTGGATCTTCCAGCCGTGCGCGGGCAGCGGGGGCGCGGCCGCCGCCCGGCAGCCGGCCCACACCCCCGAGGCGGTCACCTCCCCGTCGTCGCCGACGAGTTCGGACAGCTCCTGCTGGAGGTCGGCGGTGAACGGGGCCCGCCCCAGGGTCTCGAAGAACAGGGGATCGGCGACCGAGAAGGCCTGGTACTCGTCCAGTCTGCGCATGACGTACTCCTCGCTGACGGCAGAACAGGAAGCGGGGGGAGAGAGGCCCCCGGCCGGACCGCACCGGTCCGGCCCGGGGCCGGGTGGCGGTCAGCAGGCGTTGCTGACGCCGCTGGAGACCGAGCACACGTAGGCGGCTGGTCCGAACAGGCCCCGCTCGGTCTCGTCCTCGTCGAGCGCGAGGCTGATCAGGGAGAGCACGTTCTGCATCCGGGAGTTCACCTCCTCCCCTGGTCCCGGGGCCGCTGCGGGCCCCTCGGCGGCCGCTCCCGGGCCCGGGCCGGCCCGCGGCGGACCGGCCCGGACGCGCAGGACGGTCAGCAGGCGTTGCTGACGCCGCTGGAGACCGAGCACGACTGGGCGACGGGTCCGAACAGGCCCCGCTCCTCGTCGTTCTCGTCGAGCGCGAGGCTGATCAGGGAGAGCACGTTCTGCATCTGGGAGTTCACCTCCTTCGTAACGCGATGACGGGCCGGGTGACCTGGCCCTGCCTCACTGTGGCCCGCCCGCCGTCCCGACCGGTTGAGGCACCGGCCCCGCTCCGGTCCCGGGCCGCGCCCGGGACACGGGCCGTCACCGGGCGGGCCCCGCCCTCCCCCTCCACCCCCGCCCGGCAGACCGGCCCGCGCCCGCCCGTCCCCCGCCCCGGCGCCGCCCGGGACACCGGCGCCCGGCGCCACGCCGCACACCGGCACCCCGCCCACGCCGGCCTGTCCCCCACCCAGCACGACCAGCCCTCCCCCTCCACCCCACGCCCAGCGCCACGCCGCACACCGGCACCCCGCCCACGCCGGCCTGTCCCCCCGAGCACGGCCCGCCTTCCCTCCACGCCACGCCGCACACCGGCACCCCGCCCGCTCTGGCCTGTTCCCCCGCCCAGCACGTATGTTGTTTTCTGATTCTTTCTGTTGGCTTATGTTGCAACGAGGTCGCCGTGATCCGAACCACCGCCAAGCTCGCCGACGGGCGCGAGTTGATCTACTTCGACAGCGACGCCGTCGCCGACCGGGGCTCCCGCGACCTGCGCCCGTTGGAGCCGGTGGCCAGCCGGTCCGAGATCCGCCGCGACCCGGCGACCGGCGCCTGGGTGACGATCGCCGCCCACCGCCAGGGCCGGATCTACCACCCGCCCGCCGACGAGTGCCCGCTCTGCCCCTCCCGGCACGGCCGGCTGAGCGAGATCCCGGACGCCGACTACCAGGTGGCCGTGTTCGAGAACCGGTTCCCCTCCCTGGCCCTCGGCAGCCCGGAACCGGCCGCACCCCACCCGCCGCACGACGCCCGGGCCGGCAACGGCCGCTGCGAGGTGGTCTGCTTCACCGCCGACCACGACGCCTCCTTCGCCGACCTGGACGAGGACCGCGCCCGGCTGGTCCTGGACGCCTGGACCGACCGCACCGCCGAACTCTCCGCCCTGCCCGGCGTCCAGCAGGTCTACTGCTTCGAGAACCGCGGCACCGAGATCGGCGTCACCCTCGCCCACCCGCACGGCCAGATCTACGCCCTCCCCTTCACCACGCCCCGCACCGCCCGGATGGCCGAGCAGGCCGAGCGCCACCGCGCCGCCACCGGCCGCAACCTCTTCGAGGACCTGCTCGCCGCCGAACGCGCCGACCCGGCCCGCGTCGTGCTGGCCGGCACGCACTGGACCGCCTTCGTCCCGTTCGCCGCCCGCTGGCCGTACGAGGTCCACCTCCACCCGCACCGCCGCGTCCCCGACCTCACCCGTCTGTCCGAGGACGAACGCGCCGAACTCCCCGGCCTCTACCTCGACCTGCTCCGCCGCTTCGACCGCCTGTTCGGCACCCCCCAGGCGCCGGTCCGGACCCCGTACATCTCCGCCTGGCACCAGGCGCCCGCCACCGGTGGCGCCGAACTCGCGCTCCACCTCGAACTGTTCACCGTCCGCCGCACCACCGACAAGCTCAAGTACCTGGCCGGCACCGAGTCCGGCATGGAGGCCTTCATGAACGACATCGCCCCCGAGGACGCCGCCCGCCGGCTGCGCGAGGTGGCCCGGTGAGCACGACGACCAGCACCGCGGCCGCCTTCACCCGGCTCTTCGGCCACGCCCCCGAGGGCGAGTGGGCCGCCCCCGGCCGGGTGAACCTGATCGGCGAGCACACCGACTACAACGACGGCTTCGTCCTGCCGATCGCCCTGCCCCACCGCACCCGCGTGGCGGCCCGCCGCCGGGACGACGGCCTGCTGCGCCTGCACAGCGCCCAGGCGGAGGGCGGCGTGGTCGAGCTGCCGGTCGACGGACTGACGCCGGGCGGCGTGCCGGGCTGGGCCAAGTACCCGGCCGCGGTCGTCTGGACGCTGCGCCGGGCCGGTCACCGGGTGGGCGGCGCCGACCTGTCCTTCGAGAGCGACGTGCCCACCGGCGCGGGCCTCTCCTCCTCCGCCGCGCTGGAGTGCGCGGTCGCCCTCGCCTACCGGGACCTGCACGGACTCGGGCTGGGCGTGGCGGAGTCGGCCCTGCTCGCCCAGCAGGCCGAGAACGACTTCGTCGGCGTGCCGTGCGGCATCATGGACCAGATGGCGTCGCTCGGCTGCGAGGAGGGCAGCGCCCTGCTGCTGGACACCCGGGACCTCTCACGGCGCCAGGTGCCCTTCGATCTCGCGGCCGCGGGGCTGGAGCTATTGGTGATCGACACCCGGGTCAAACACGACCTCGCGGACGGCGCGTACGCCGGGCTGCGGGCCGGTTGCGAGCGCGCCGCCGCCCTCCTCGGCCTGCCCGCCCTGCGCGATCTGCCGGCGGACGGCCTGACCGCCGCGCTCGACCGGCTGCCCGTCGAACTCCGGCCGCTGGTACGGCACGTGGTCACCGAGAACGACCGGGTCCGGCAGACCGTCGAGCTGCTCGACGCGGGTGAGCTCGCCGCCGTCGGCCCGGTCCTCACCGCGGGCCACGCCTCGCTGCGGGACGACTTCGGCGTCTCCTGCCCGGAGACCGACCTGGCCGTCGAGACCGCCGTCGCGGCCGGGGCGCTGGGCGCCCGGATGACCGGCGGTGGCTTCGGCGGATCGGTGATCGCCCTCGTCGCCGCCGGGCGCGGTGGGACCGTCGCCGCCGAGGTGCGCGCCGCGTTCGCGGCGGCCGGTCACGGTGCGCCCCGGGTGTTCACCGCGACGCCGGCGGCCGGCGCCCGCCGGCTGGGCTGAGACCCGTGTCGGGGCCCCTACCCCGAGGGGCCCCGACACGGGCAGTGCGTGGGGAGAAGAACAAGCTCTGAACCAGTGGGAGCCGGTACGACGGGCAAGGGCCAGTGGGAGCGCTCCCACTGTGCGGTATCCGTGCGAACGCGGTCAAGAGGCTTGAAGAGTCGAAGGGTTCTGCCGGACGAAGTCCGCAACTCCTCTTTTCCTTGGCGTCAGTTGACGCTACCTTCGGGTCACCAGTGGGAGCGGTTCCATCAGTCGGCGCGCCGCCAACGGCGCGTCCTCGCTGTAAGGAGTCGCTCATGCGACACCCCCCGCGCCATCCCCCACGCCCACGTCTCGGCGCACTGTCCGCCGGGGCGCTGCTCACCTTCGCGAGTACCGCGCTCGCCGTGGCCGGTGCCGGCTCCGGCGCCGCGGCCGCACCGGGCTGTTCCGTCGCGTACAGCACGGTCAACTCGTGGTCCGGCGGCTTCCAGGGCTCCGTCACCATCACCAACAACGGTGCCGCACTGAGTAGTTGGACCCTCGGCTTCGACTTCCCCGGCGGCCAGCGGCTCAGCCAGGGCTGGGGCGCCACCTGGTCCCAGTCCGGGCGGAGCGTCACCGCCGGCAACGAGAGCTGGAACGGCTCGCTCGCCACCGGTGCGAGCGTCACGGCCGGCTTCATCGCCTCCTGGTCGGGCGGCAACCCGGCGCCGACCGCCTTCACGCTCAACGGGCAGGCCTGCGAAGGGGGTTCGGGAACACCCGGTCCGACGCCGACCACGACACCGACGCCGACGCCGACCACAAGCCCGACCGGCACCCCGACGGCCCCCGCGTCCGGCGCCCCCGAACTGGGCGTCACCGGCAACCGGTTGACCGACCGGGCCGGCACCACCCGCCGGCTGCTCGGCGTCAACCGCTCCGGCGGCGAGTTCATGTGCGTCCAGGGCCACGGCATCTTCGACGGACCGGTCGACGACGCGTCCGTGCAGGCCATCGCGGACTGGAAGGCCAACACCGTCCGGATCCCGCTCAACGAGGAGTGCTGGCTCGGCCTGGACAACATCCGGCCCGAGTACCGCGGCGCGAACTACGTCAACGCCGTCAAGGACCTGGTGGCCCGCGTGCTCGACCACGGGATGACCCCGGTGGTCGAACTCCACTGGACGTACGGCCAGTACACCGGCAACTCGGCCAACTGCACGGACGTCCATGCCTCCTGCCAGAAGCCGATGCCCGACGCCCGCTACACCCCGGCCTTCTGGAGCTCGGTCGCGGACACCTTCAAGAACGACCGCCGGGTGGTCTTCGACCTGTTCAACGAGCCCTACCCGGACCGCGCCACCGACAACGCCGAACAAGCCTGGGCCTGTTGGCGCGACGGCGGCACCTGCCCGGGCATCGGCTACGAGGTGGCCGGCATGCAACGCCTGGTGGACGCCGTCCGGGCCACCGGCGCGCGCAACGTCGTCCTCGTCCCCGGCCTCGCCTACGCCAACGACCTGAGCGGGTGGCTCAGCCACGCGCCCACCGACCCGGCCGGCGGCCTGGCCGCCGCCTGGCACGTGTACAACTTCAACTCCTGTGCCAGTGAGGCGTGCTGGAACAGCATCCTGGCCCCCGTCGCCGGCCGGGTCCCGCTCGTGGCGGGGGAGATCGGCGAGAACACCTGCGACCACGCGTTCGTCGACCGCGTCATGAAGTGGTCCGACGACCGCGGGCTCTCCTACCTCGGCTGGACCTGGAACACCTGGGACTGCTCCTCCGGCCCGGCCCTGATCAGCGGGTACGACGGCACCCCCACCGCCTTCGGCCTCGGGCTGCGCGACCACCTGCGCGCCCTCCACTGAACCGAAAGGGAACCAGCACCATGAGCCGCACCACCTCCCACACCCCCGCACCCCACCACGCCCCGCGCGGCACCGGCCGCTTCACCAGCCGGACCGCCGTAGTGGCCGCGCTCGGCCTGCTCACCGCCACCGGCGCCACCGCCACCGTGCTGACCAGCACCGCCGGCGCGGCCGCCGCCGGGTGCCGGGTCGACTACCGCATCAGCAACCAGTGGAACACCGGCTTCGGTGCCGACGTCACCGTCACCAACCTCGGCGACCCGGTGAGCTCCTGGACGGTGGAGTGGTCCTACGCCGGGAACCAGCAGGTCACCCAGGGCTGGAACGCCACCATCGCCCAGTCCGGGGCCGCCGTCACCGCGCGGAACGTCTCCTACAACGGCAGCCTGGCGACCGGCGGTTCGACCTCCTTCGGCTTCAACGGCTCGTACAGCGGGACCAACGCCGTCCCCACCGCCTTCAAGCTCAACGGCGTCGCCTGCAACGGCACCACCACGCCGACCACTCCCCCGAGCACGCCCCCCACCACCCCGCCGACCACGCCACCGACGACGCCGCCGACCACCCCGCCTGCCGGTACCCGCGCGGACAACCCGTACGCGGGCGCGAAGGTCTACGTCAACCCCGAGTGGTCCGCCAAGGCCGCCGCCGAGCCCGGCGGCAGCAAGGTCGCCCAGCAGCCCACCGGCGTCTGGCTGGACCGGATCGCCACCATCGCCGGTGCCAACGGCGGCATGGGCCTGCGCGCCCACCTGGACGAGGCCCTGCGCCAGAAGGGCGGCGGCGAGCTGGTCGTCCAGCTGGTGATCTACGACCTGCCCGGCCGGGACTGCTCCGCCCTCTCCTCCAACGGCGAGCTCGGCCCGACCGAGATCGACAAGTACCGCACGCAGTACATCGATCCGATCGCGGCCATCCTCGCCGACCCGAAGTACGCCGGTCTGCGGATCGTCACCGCCATCGAGCTCGACTCGCTGCCGAACCTCGTCACCAACACCACCCCGCGCGCCACCGCGACCGCCAACTGCGACGTGATGAAGGCCAACGGCAACTACATCACGGGCGTCGGCTACGCGCTGAAGAAGCTCGGCGCCGTCGCCAACGTCTACAACTACGTGGACGCCGGCCACCACGGCTGGCTCGGCTGGGACGACAACTTCGGGGCCACCGCGGAGATCATCAAGCAGGCGGCCACCGCCGAGGGTTCCACCCTCGCCAACGTGCACGGCCTCATCGTCAACACGGCGAACTACAGCGTGCTCAAGGAGAACAACTTCACCGTCGACGACAGCGTCAACGGCACCTCGGTCCGCCAGTCCAAGTGGGTGGACTGGAACCGGTACGTGGACGAGCTGTCCTACGCGCAGGCGATGCGGGCCAAGCTGGTCTCGCTGGGCTTCGACCCGAACCTCGGCATGCTCATCGACACCTCCCGCAACGGCTGGGGCGGCGCCGCCCGACCCGCCGGCCCCGGGCCGCGGACCGGCGTCGACGCCTACGTGGACGGCGGCCGTTACGACCGGCGGTTCCAGACCGGCAACTGGTGCAACCAGGCGGGAGCCGGCCTCGGCGAGCGACCGCAGGCGGCCCCGGCGCCGGGCATCGACGCCTACGTCTGGATGAAGCCGCCGGGCGAGTCGGACGGGAACAGCAAGCCGATCCCGAACGACGAGGGCAAGGGCTTCGACCGGATGTGCGACCCGACCTACACCGGCAACCCGAGGAACAACTACAGCATGTCCGGCGCCCTGCCGGACGCGCCGCTCTCCGGGCAGTGGTTCTCCGCGCAGTTCCAGGAGCTGCTGAAGAACGCCTACCCGGCGCTCTGACCGGGCCCCGGTGGCTGAGCCCCGGTGCCTAAGCCCCGGTGGCTGAACCCCGGTGGCTGAACCCCGGTGGCTGAGCCCCGGTGGCTGAGCCCCGTGGCCGGCCGGCACCCAGCCGGCC
>NZ_JBHXTG010000049.1:0-70251 GCF_042677465.1 Kitasatospora sp. NPDC127111 | reverse complement strand
ATCCGTGGGGATCGGGCACCCGCCCCTCGCGGCTCCGGAACCCGAGTCGGTTCCTGAACCCGTATCTCGGAGTGCCGGGTTCAGCGCACGAGGCTCGGCGCACGGCTCGGCGCTCGAGACTCAGGGTGCAGGCCCGGAGCGCACGGCCCCGAGCGCACGGCCCGGAGGGCGAGGCCCGGAGCGCGCGCCCGGAGCGCATGGCTCAGAGCGCGAAGCAGGGGTCGGGGGCCGCTCCCCCGGCCGGCGCGCCGAGGTCCCGGGCGTTCCGCCACCGCAGGTGCTCCGCGGACTCGGCGGCCGCCTCGCCCAGCAGTTCCGCCTGCCGCACCCCGCCCGCCGCGGGGAGGGCGGCCTGGTAGCCCCCGAACCGTGCGACCGGGCTCCAGAGCGGGACCACGGGCGGGAGTGGCTCGTCCAGCCCCTCGAACTCACCGGCCGCGTAGACGATCCGGCCGCCGACCACGGTCAGCAGGGACTCGATGTGCTGGATCTCCGGCTCGGGAACGGTGAAGTAGTCGTCGGACAGGACGGTGAGGTCGGCGTAGTAGCCGGGCAGCAGCACGCCCTTGACGTCCTCCTCCCCGGTGAGCCGGGCACCGGCGACCGTGTACATCTCCAGCGCGGTCCGGCGGTCGACCCGGCCGGCCCCCGGGTACAGCGTGCGCCCGCTGACCATGCGGCCGGACACCAGCCAGGACAGCGCCAGCCACGGGTTGTACGAGGAGACCCGGGTGGCGTCGGTGCCGGCGCCGACCGTCAGGCCCCGGTCGAGCATCGCCCGGATCGGCGGTGCCTGCAGGGCGGCGGCGGCGCCGTAGCGGCGGATGAACGCCTCGCCCTGGAAGGACATCCGGTTCTGCACCGACAGGGCGCCACCGAGGGCGGCGATCCGGTCGAGGCTGTCCGGGGACACCGTCTCCGCGTGGTCGAACAGCCAGCGGTTGCCCGCCGGGAAAAGCCCGTCGGCGGCGAGCTTCTCGAAGACCGCGAGGTCGCGGCGGATGGTCTCGTCGTACGTGGCGTGCAGCCGGAAGCCCCAGCCGTGCTCCGTCAACAGCCGGACGGCCTGTTCGAACTCGCCTTCGTAGGCACCGAGTTCCGGCCGGGGCTCGGAGAAGTTCTCGAAGTCGGCGGCGGACCAGGTGAGGTTCTCGCCGGCGCCGTTGAGTCGCAGCCACTCGTCGCCGTCGCCGGGACGGACCGTGCCGATCCAGCGGGTGAGGTCGGCGATCTCCTGACCCGCGGTCTGCGGGAACAGGTGGTAGGCGATGCGCAGCGAGAGCCGGCCGGTGCGGGCCAGTTCGATCACCGTGCCGTAGTTGTCGGGGAAGTTCTGGAACCCGCCGGCGGCGTCGATCGCCGAGGTGAGCCCGAACCGGTTGAGCTCGCGCAGGAAGTGCTGGGTCGAGGTGATCCGGTCGGCCTCGTCCAGGACGGGCGCCTTGGCCAGGGTCGAGTAGAGGATCAGTGCGCTCGGCGCGGCCAGCAGCATGCCGGTCGGCTCACCGCCGTGGCCCCGGACGATCTGGCCGCCGCGCGGGTCGGGGGTGTCCCGGGTGTAGCCGGCGGCGGCGAGGGCCGCCCGGTTCATGACCGCCGACTGGTAGAGGTGGAGGACGAAGACCGGGGTGTCCGGCGCGGCCTCGTTGAGCTCGGCCACGGTGGGCAGGCGGCGCTCGGCGAACTGGTCGGCCGACCAGCCGCCGACCACCCTCACCCACTGGCCCTTGGGCGTGCGGGCGGCCTGCTCCCGGAGCATCGCCAGGGCCCGGCGGAGGCTGCGGACGCCGTCCCAGCGCAGTTCGAGGACGTAGTTCAGGCCACCGCGGATGACGTGCAGGTGACTGTCGTTCAGGCCGGGGACGACCCGGCGGCCGACCGCGTCGACCACCCGGGTGCCGGGGCCGATGAGCGGCGCCATCTCGGCGTCGTGGCCGACGGCGGCGATCCGGCCGTCACGGACGGCGACGGCGCTGACCGCGGCCGGCAGCGCCGTGCCGGTGTGAACCTTCGCGTTGTGCACCACCAGGTCGGCGGGGCGGTCGGTGTCGTGCGGCGGGAGCCCGCCGACGGGCATCGTCGCCATGGGTCCGCCTCCTTTCGGGTTCGGGTCGGGCCCTCCGGGGCCGACCGGACGGGAATCCGCCCCGGTTCGGGGGCGGAGGGGAAGGGCGGACGGGGAGGTGACGGGGAGGTGGGACGGGGAGGCGGGGAGGCGGGTCGACCGGTCGCGCTAGGTAGACCGGTCGACATAGGGGCCGTCAGGATCTGTAGACCGGTCTGCATATTCGTCATCTGTAGACCGGTCTGCATATTCGAGCGCGGCCTGCCCGGCCGTAGGTCGGACCGGCCGCAGACGGGCGGTCAGGACGCGCCGGCAGCGGCCCCCGCTCCGGTGCCGGCGCCCGCGTCGCGGTACCAGAGCGCGGTGGCGCCGACCAGGACGGTGGAGACCAGCAGCGGCCAGCCGAGCCCGACCCGGTTCACCAGGGTCGCCCCGGCCGCCGCTCCGGCGAGCATGGCCGCGACCGAGCCGAGCCGGCGGCCGGCCCGGGGGTTGTCGCCGCCGGCCAGCGAGGACTCGGAGGCCAGGCCCGTCAGGGTCAGCGTCAGCACGGTGGTGGTGAGGTCCGGAACGGCGAGCTTGCGGACCGTGCCGTTGCGCAGGCCCATGGCCAGCGCCATCAGCACGATCAGCAGGTCGGTGACGGTCGCGGCGTCGCAGGTGAAGGCGAGCCCGGTACCGGCGGCCAGCAGGACCGCCTCGGCCGTCACCACGGCGCGCACCCACCGGGCCCGACCCCGTCCGCGCAGCCGGGCCTCGGTCCGGCCGGCCAGTACGGCCCCGGCGAGGAACGCGGCGAGCGAGAGCAGCGAGCCCACCACCGAGAAGCCGCTGGTGCCGACGGCCGCGAAGCCGATCACCACCACGTTCCCGGTCATGTTGGCGGTGAAGACGTGGCCCAGGCCGAGGTAACTGACCGCGTCGAGGAATCCGCTCACCACGGTGAGCGCGACCAGCGCGGGCGGCAGGGTGCGGCGGCCGTCGCCGGCGATCGGGGTGGTGGCGTCGGGGACCATGGGCACTTCGTCCTGTCTGTGCGGCGTCCGCCACCGGCTGCTCCGGCGGGCGGACGGACGGACCTGGCGGGGCGGGCAAGCGGCGGGAAAGGCGGGGCAAGCGGGGGCGGAAGCGGGTGACGGGGTGGGGTGGCGCGGGTGAACCGGCCGGGAGCACGGCGGTCAGGCGCCCAGGAAACCGAGCAACTCCGCGTTGACCTCCGCGGCGTGCGTCCAGATGAGGCCGTGCGGGGCGCCCGGGACCACCACGAGCCGGGAGCCGGCGATCCGTCCCGCGAGCGGAATCGCCGTCGCCTCCAGGGGCAGCGTGCGGTCCGCGTCGCCGTGGATGATCAGGGTCGGAACGTCGATCTTCGGCAGGTCGCCCCGGAAGTCGGTGGGCCACGCGGCCACGGAGGCGTGCGTGGCATGCGCGGAGGCCTCGACGGCGACGTTCCAGCTGTACTGGACCACCTGGTCGGAGACCCGGTCGCCGCCCAGCACGTCCACGTTGTAGAAGTCGTGCAGGAATCCCGCCAGGAAGGCCGGGCGGTCGGCGACGATCCCCTGCCGGATGTCCTCGAACACCGCCGCGTCCAGACCACCCGGGTTCTCGGCGGTCCGCAGCAGGAAGGGCGGGACCACGCCGATCATCACCGCCTCGGCGATCCGCGCCGAGCCGTACCGTCCGAGGTACCGGGCCACCTCGCCGCTGCCCATCGAGAAGCCGACCAGCGACACCTCCGTCAGGCCGAGGTGGTCGAGGAGCCGGTGCAGGTCCGCGGCGAAGGTGTCGTAGTCGTAGCCGGCGTACGGCCGGTCCGAACGGCCGAATCCCCGTCGGTCGTACGTGATCACCCGGTGGCCGGCGTCCAGCAGGGCGGTCGCCTGCTTCTCCCACGAGGCGCCGTTCAGCGGCCAGCCGTGGATCAGCACGACCGGGCGGCCGGTGCCGTGGTCCTCGTAGTAGAGGCGGACCGGCTCGGAGTTCTCGTGGCCGACGGTGACGAAGGGCATGGTCCACCGGCTTTCTCGGAGGTTGAGGAGGTGAAGGGGTGAGGGGGTGAGGGGGTGAAGGGACGCCGCACCGGGCGGCCCGGCAGCGGCGTCCCGGTACTGCCGGAACCGCGACGCGGTAGCGGCGACCGGGCGGTGCCGGGGCTCGGGGCCGGTGCGCCGGAGGTCGGCCACCGTCCGGTCCGGGCGGGTCTCCCGTCGACCGTAGGAGCCGGGCGGAGGCGGGGATGTCCCGTGAGGGCACGACCCGTTGTCCGAGCGGGAACGCACAGCGGGCCCACGCAGCGGCCAGACGCAGCGGCCAGACGCAGCGGGAACGCCCAGCGGCCAGGCGCAACCGAAACGCTCAACGGGAACGTTCAAGCGAAACCCTCAACCGGGCCCGCAGCCTGACGGCCGGCCGGGAACCGTCCGGGGCGACCGCGTCGAGGCCCACCGCCGGTTCACGCTCGGGCAAGAAGCGGTGCGCGCAGCACCAACTCCCGCCCCGGGGCCCTGTCTAGCCTCCGGGACGGACGCCGGTCGAGGGACCGGCGCACTGTCCGCACCAGGAGAGACCACGTGACCACCACCGCCGGTACCGGCCTGCCCACCGTCGTCCTCGTCCACGGCGCCTTCGCCGAGTCGGCCAGCTGGAACGGCGTCACCGCCCGTCTCCAGGCCGCCGGCCACCGGGTGATCGCCGCCGCCAATCCGCTGCGCAGCCTCAGCGGCGACGCGGCCTTCCTCGGTTCCGTCCTCGATGCGGTGGACGGCCCCGTCGTCCTGGTCGGCCACTCCTACGGCGGCGCGGTCATCTCCAACGCCGCCGTCGGCCGGGAGAACGTGAAGGGGCTGGTCTTCGTCGCGGCGTTCGCGCCCGAGGCGGGTGAGAGCATCGGCGAACTGTCGGGCAGGTTCCCGGGCTCGACGCTCGGCGGGACCATCGCCCCGGTGGCGCTGCCGGACGGCACCACGGACCTGTACATCGCCCAGGAGAAGTACCACGCGCAGTTCGCCGCGGACCTCACCGCCGAGCAGGCCGCCCTGGACGCCGCCGCCCAGCGGCCGCTGCGCGACGTCGCCCTCAACGAGGGCTCCGGCGAGCCGGCCTGGAAGAACCTGCCGTCCTGGTTCGTCTACCCGGAGCTCGACCTCAACATCCCGCTGGCCGCCCACCACTTCATGGCCGAACGGGCCGGCGCCCGCGAGGCCGCCGTGATCCCGGGTGCTTCGCACGCCCTGCCGGCCTCCGCGCCGGACGCCGTCGCCGACATGATCCTCGCCGCCGTCAAGGGCGTCGCGTAGCCGCCCTCCGCACGGCCGGCGGGGCCGCGCTCACCGGGCGGGGCACCTCGGGTGCCCCGCCCGGCTTCGTACCGTTCGACCGGCACGCGCCCTCCTGGCAGGTGACGGTGGCGCGTCCGCCCGGCGAGCCGCCGCCCGCGGTCGCCGTCCTGCCGCGCCACGTCGTCCGACGCGGCCCGGTACCCACCGTCACCGCACGTGATCCGACGCAGCCCGGTACCCGTTCCCCGGGGCGGCACGTGATCCGACGCAGCCCGGTGCTCACCCCCGGGGCGGCGCGGCGTCGGAGAGGGCGTCCCGGAGCTGGGCCCGGGCCTTGATGCCGAGCTTCGGGAAGATCTTGTGCAGGTGGTAGCCGACCGTCCGGGGTGACAGGAAGAGCCGCGCCGCGATGTCGCGGTTGGTGAGGCCCTGCGCGGCGAGTTCCGCGATCTGCCGCTCCTGCGGGGTCAGGCCCGCCGCCGGGCTCGCGGTCACCCCCGACTGGGGCACCGACGCGCCGGCCGCCCGGAGCTCCGCCGCCGCCCGGTCCTGCCAGGGGCGCGCGTCCAGCCGTCGGAAGACCTCCAGCGCCGCGCCCAGCTGCGGGCGTGCCTCGGCGGAGCGCCGCCGGCGGCGCAGCCACTCGCCGAAGTCCAGCTGGGCCAGGGCGTGTTCGAAGGGCCATCGGGCGGCCGCCGGATCGGCCACGGCGGCCAGGAAGTGGTGCTCGGCCTCGTCGGAGTCGCTGAGCAGGGCGGTGGCCCGCCGTACGACGGCGTCCACCCGGGCGGACCGGTCGGCGCCGAGGGTCCGCCCGGTGGCCGCCAGCACCGCCCGGGCGTCCTCGGTCCGGCCGACCCGGACGGCGGCGGCCGCGAGGTCGGCGAGGTGGTAGACGGAGGCGTGGTAGTGCACCGGGCCCGGCTCGGCGTCGTGGGTGAAGGTGGCGCGCAGGTGCTCGTAGGCGCCCTCGTGGTCGCCCTCGACCGTGGCCGCGACACCCCGGGCGTACCGGTAGCGCACCTGCAGGCTGAGGGACTTGCGCAGGTCGACGCCGCGCACCGCCGCCTCCGCCCGGGCGCACGCGGCCGCGTGGTCACCGCGGAAGGCGGCCACGGTGGCCTGCAGCAGGGGCGCGCCGGTGGTGACGTTGTCGGCCCCGGCCTCGGCGGCCATCCAGAACGCGTCCTCGGCGTTGCTCAGGGCCTCGGCCCACGCGCCGCGTTCGAACTGCGCGAGGGCGAGGGCCTGCGCGACGGTCGCGTTCATCCCCGCGGTGCCGGCCCGCCGCAGGTGGTCCATGGCCCCACCGAGCAGCCGGACCGCGAGCTCGGTCTCGTCCATGATCCAGGCGGCCCCGCCGACCGTGGTGAGTTCGGCCAGCCCGTCCTCCGGCAGCGCCGCCACGGCCTGGTCGAGGAGCGCCAGGACTCGGCCGCGCCGGGTGTGGGGGTGGGTCGACGCCTCGATCCAGGCCCGGTCGGCGGGGCTCACCTCGGCCACGACCAGGCCGGCTATGCGCTCCAACTCGGTCCGGTGGAAGGGGTCCCCGGAGTTGTAGACGGACGTCGCCGCCGTGCCGAGGGCCCCGATCGCCAGGGCGGGGGCGGCGGCGGCCATGGCCTCGCCGACCGGGAGCATCAGCGCGAGCGCCTCGTCGTGCCGGCGGGTGACGCCGAGCGCCCAGCCGCCGAGCAGCGAGGCCTCGGCGCGCACCAGCGGGTCGGCGGTGAGGCCGTCGACCCGCGCGGTGAGCTCGCCGACCCACTGCGGGTGTCCGCCGAACATGGCGGACCGCGCCGCCGCGATCAGGCGCACCGCGCGCTGCCCGGGGTCGGGGGTGAGTTCGGCGGACCGCTCCAGGGCCGCCGCGGCGGCCGCGTGCCCGCCGCGGCCGCGCGAGCGCTCGGCGCTCTCGGCCAGGGCGTCGGCTACCTCGGCGTCCTGGCCGAGCGCGGCGGCGGCCAGGTGCCAGGCCCGGCGGTCGGGTTCGTGCGCCAGGGCGGCGGCCAGCGCGAGGTGGGCCTCGCGGCGTTCGGCGAAGCCGGCGGCCTGCTGGACGGCGGTGCGCACCAGCGGGTGGCGCAGCAGGACCTGCCCGCCTTCGACGTGCACCAGGCCGGCCTGCTCGGCGGGGTGCAGCGCCTGCGCGACGTCGAGGGCCGGGGCGGCGGCGACGACGTCCGCCAGCTGCGCGGTGCCGGCGGCGGCGACCAGCAGTAGGACCTTGCGGGTCTCGGCCGGCAGGGTGGGCAGGTCGGCGGCGAAGAGCCGCTCCAGGCGGTTGGTGAGCGGGAGGGACGGGGCGGCGCCGAGGTCACCGCGCCCCTTGGCGAGCGCGCGGGCCAGCTCGACCAGGGCGAGCGGGTTGCCCGCGGCCTGTTCGAGGATCCAGGCGCGGGCCCGGCCGCGCGGGGGTTCGGGCAGCGTGTCGAGGAGCAGCCCGGCCGTCCTGCGTTCGAGCGGCCCGGCGACCAGGTGCGGGAAGTCCCGGTCGAAGCGCACCGGCACGCTGTCCTCGCGGGCGGCGAGGAGCAGCACCACCGGGTCGCCCTCGAACCGGCGGGCGACGAAGGCGAGGACGTCCAGCGAGCCGAGGTCGAGCCACTGCGCGTCGTCGACGAGCAGGAGCAGGGGCTGCTCGGCGGCGGCGTCGGCGATCAGCGACGTCACCCCGGCGCACAGGTAGAGCGGTTCGACCGGGACGGTTCCCGCCGGGAGCAGGCCGAAGGCACAGCGCAGCGCGTCCCGCTGGCTCTCGGGCAGCCGGTCGATGCCGGGCAGCAGCGGGCGGAGCAGCTGGTGCAGGCCGGACAGGCCGAGGCCCGCCTCGCCCTCGCTGCCACGGACCCGCAGGACCCGCAGCCCCTTGGCGGCGCCCCGCTCGGCGGCCCGGTCGACCAGGGTGCTCTTCCCCGCGCCGGGCTCCCCGGTGAGCACCAGCACCTGCGGACCTCCGCCGTGCACCGCGTCCAGGAGTCTGGCGATGCGGGACAGCTCGGGGTCCCTGCCCAGGATCCGCTGCCCGGCGACGTCGTCGGCGCCCGTGTCCACCTTGTCCCTCTCTGCTGTGGTCTCCCCCGTCGGTGGCCATCCTGCCAGCCGGACCGCGAAGTCGATCAAGGGGGCGGTGGCGGGCGGGACGCCCGGCCGGCGGCGATGACCGGTCATCTGACAGAAGCGCACCGGCCGCGCCGGCCGGGAGGATCGGCGGGCCGGTCCGGGAACGCACCCGCAGACCGGCTGACGGGCACGGGGAAGGAGCGGAGTGCGGGGATGACGAACGGGACGTCGGGCGGAACGAACCTGGATGCGGCGGCTGACGGCGGGGGGACCCCCGGGTGGGCGGGCACCGCGGGGGCGGGCACCGCGTGGACGGGCGGGCGCCCGGTCGGCCGGGAGGCCGAGCTGGAGCGAATCCGCCGCTGCCTCGAACGCGGTCCCGGCGAGCCCCCGGCCCTGGTGCTGCTGGGTGAGGAGGGCGTCGGCCGCACGCGTCTGCTCGCCGCCGCACGCGAGCTGGCCCACCGGGGCGGCGTGCGCGTGCTGTCCGCCCGGGGCTGGGCGGCCGAGCGGCGCCGCCCGTACGCCTGCCTGCGCGGGCTGCTCGCCCCGGTCCTGGAGGTGCTCCGCGCCCTGCCCGCTCCGCACGGGCGGGTCCTGAGCACCGCCGTCGGGCTGGAGCCCGGGCCGGAGTCCGCCGTCGGCCCGCTCGCCGGAGCCCCGGCCGGCCCGCTCCCCGACCCGCTCCCCGCGCCGCCGGCCGGCCCGGCCGTGCAGACGGCCGTGCAGGCCCTGCTGACCCACCTCGGAGCGGCCGGCCCCGTCCTGGTCACCGTGGACGACGTGCAGGACTGCGACCGGCCGTCGCTGGAGGTGCTGTGCGCGCTGGTCCGGCAGTCGGCCGACGGCCCGGCGTCCTTCCTGTTCGCGCTGCGCGGGGACACCGCCCCGGCGGGACTGCCCGCGGAGGCGGAGGTCCTGCGGATCGCCCCGCTGTCCGCCCGGTCGGCGGCGGCCCTGCTGGACGCGCAGCCCGGCGCGCCCACCGGCCGGACCAGGCTGGACGTGCTGGGACAGGCCCAGGGCAACCCGTCGGCCCTGCTCGAACTGGGCCGCCTCGCGCAGGACGACCCGAGGCTGCCGTTCGTCCCCGCCGCCCGGCGCGCCCGGGCCGGGGAGGCCTTCCTGCCGCGGCTGCGGGCGTTGCCGCCGGACACCCGGCGGGCGCTCGGCCACGCGGCGGCGGCCCTGCCCGGCGAGCGGGCGACCACCGTCATGGCGGCCTCGGGCTGCGGCGACCTGGCGGTCTGGGCGCCCGCCGAGGAGGCCGGACTGATCGCCTTCCTCGACGGCCGGATCGTGTTCCGCCATCCGCTGGCCCGGGCCGCCGCCCGCACCGACGGGCCGGCCCACCAGCGGTACCGGGCGCACCTGGATCTCGCCGCCGTGGCGGACGGCGACCCGGCGCACCGGGCCCTGCACCGGGCCGCGGCGGCGCTCACCCCGGACGAGTCGGTGGCCCGGGCGCTGGAGGACGGCGCCGCCCGCTCGCCGGACGCGTTCACCGCCGCGCTCGCCCTGGAGCAGGCCGCCCGGCTCAGCACCTGCAACCGCGGGCGCGCCCGACGGCTGGCCGAGGCGCTGGCGGCGGCGCAGGCCGTCGGGAGCTCCGACTGGGTCCGGGACCTGTACGGGGAGTTCGTCGCGGTCAACCGCGACGCCGGGCTCGGCACCACCGCCGCCCGGGCGGTGGGTGCGGCGCTGTCCCTGGCGGCCGACCAGCGGGAGGCCTTCGACCTGCTGGCGGACACGGCGGACCGGGCGCTCGCGGCCGACGGGCCGTCCGCGCTCGGCCTCGTGGCCGTGGCGGCGGGCATCGCGGAGCAGTCCGGTCTGCCGGAGCACCGGGCGCAGTTGCCCGCGCTGCTCGCCCGGGCCCGCGCGACGGCAGCGGCCCGCGCCGGGGCGCCGACGGCGGCCCAGGGAACACCGGAGGCGACGACGGCCCCGCAGCCGACCGCCGCCTCGGGCGGCGGTGGCGCCGCCCCGACGGGCCCGGCCTGGTCCCTCGCCGATCCCGACGCCCCCGAGGCCGTCACCGTGCCCGTGCTCGCGCCCCCTGCCGACCCCGCGACCCCCGTCAGCTCCGCGCCCCCGAACGGTCCCGGGCCCGGGACCGCGTGGACCTCGGGCGCGCTCGCCGAGCCCGGGGTGCAGGCCGCCCTCGACGGCCGCGCGGAGCTCGCGGTGGCGGTCCCGGGCGACGCCGCCCGGCTGCTGCGGCGGCTCGAACGCCCCAGGCTCGGGGCGCTCCCGGACGGGCCCGCCCTGCTGACCCGCCGGATCGCGGTCGCCACGGTGGCCTACCACGCCGACGAACCGGACGCCTGCCTGGAGCAGTTCCGCCGGGCGGACGCCCAGCTGCGCGCCCGGGGCGCCTTCGGCGTCCGCGCCTGGTTCCTGGCCCCGCTGCTGGACACGCTGCTGGGCACCGGCCGCTGGGCGGAGGCGGAGGCGCTGCTCACGGAGACGGCCGACACCGCCGCCGTCCTGCGCCTGCCCCGGGTCGAAGCCGACCTGGAGGCGCTGGCCCTGACCCTGGCCGCCGTGCGCGGCGGCACCCGGCCGGACCCGGCGGTGGCGTCGCGGGCGCCCTTCGCGGCACGCCCCGTGTGGCACCGCCTCGGCCTGGAGGAGAACGGCGCCACCGGCGCCCGCCTCGCCCGGGCCCACGCTCTCGCGGCGGCGGCCCGCGGGGACTGGGCGGAGGCGTTCCGGCACCTCCGGTCGTTGTACGCCGAGGACGGCTCGTCCCGGCATCCGTTCCTGTCCCCGCGCGGCATCGCCGAGCTCGCCCTCGCGGGCTGCCGGACGGGCCGGCGGGAGGAGGCGGCGGACGTCCTGGAGCGGGTCAGGGCGGAGCAGGGCGACCGGCCGACCGCCCGGATGACGCTGCTGCTGCACCACGCGACCGCCCTGGTCGGTCCGGAGGCCGGGGCCGAGCAGCACTTCCGGCTCGCCGTGGTCAACCCGGCGGGCGAGCGCTGGCCGTTGGAGCGCGGCCGGGCCCGACTCGACTACGCGATCTGGCTGCGCCGTTCGCGCCGGCCCTCGGAGGCCCGGCAGCAGCTCGCCGCCGCCCTGGACCTCGCCGAACGGCACGGTGCCGGCCCGCTCACCACGGCGGCCCGCAACGAGCTGCGGGCGAGCGGCGTGGCCACCGCGCCCGGGTCCGTCGACGTGCTGGCCGAGCTGACGGCCCAGCAACAGCAGATCGTCCGGATGGCCGCGACCGGCCTCTCGAACCGTGAGATCGGGGAACGGCTGTTCCTCTCACCGCGTACCGTGGGCACGCACCTGTACAACGTCTATCCCAAACTCGGCATCAGCCGACGTCACCAGCTGCGCGACCTGCTCCAGAGCGGTTAGCCGAGCGAGAGGTCAACGCGGAATGCAGCCGGACACCGGGCCCGACGAGCACGGCCCCGCGCCGGCCGCGGTCGTCCTCGATCCGCTGGTGCAGCGGCTCGTCACGGCCTCGGCCACCCCGCCGTCGATGGACGACCTCGGCCCGGTCGGCGGGCGGCAGGCGCTGCTGGAGGCCCAGGCCGACCGGATCGAGGACTTCGCCGTGGACGCCGCCTTCCGGGTGGCCCCGGTCGGCCCGACCGGACTGGTGGGCTTCTGGACGTTCCGGCCGGCCGGCACGACCGGGCCGCTGCCGACGCTGTTGTACGTGCACGGCGGCCGCTGGATGCTGGGCGACGCGCACACCCACGCCCGGCTGATCAGCGAACTGGTCACCGGCGCCGGCGTCGCGGCCGTCGTCCCCGAGTACAGCCGTACGCCCGAGGCCCGCTACCCGGTGGCGCTGGAGGAATGCCACGCCCTGTTGGAGTGGGTGATCGCGGCCGCCGGCGCGCTGGGCCTGGACCCGGACCGGGTCGCCGTCGCCGGCGACTGCGCCGGCGCGACCCTGGCCACCGCCCTCACCATGACCGCCCGCGCCCGCGGCGGGCCGGCGATCCGGGCGCAGCTGCTCTACTACCCGCTGACCGACGCGCGCTGCGGGAGCGACTCGCAGCGGCGGTTCGCCACCGGCCACCTGTTGACCCGGCAGGCGCTGCGCCGGTACTGGCGGGAGTACCTCGACCGGCCCGAGGACGGCGGCCTGCCCACCGCCGCCCCGCTGTCGGCCGGGCCGGCCGAGCTCGCCGGGCTGCCGCCCGCCCTGATCGTCACCGCCGAGGCCGACGTGGCCCGGGACGAGGGCGAGCAGTACGCCGAGCGCCTGCGCGCCGCCGGGGTCGACGCGACGGCGGCGCGCTTCCTCGGTACCGTGCACGACTTCGTCTCGCTGAACGCGCTGCGCGACAGCCCCCCGACGCGGGCGGCGGTGCGGCAGGGGTGCGCGTTCCTGCGCGCCAGGCTGGCCTGACCACGACGGCGCGCCCGGCCGACGCGCGACCGCGGGCCGGATCGCAGACCAGTCGACCGACGCATGCGCGGCGGGGCGGTCTCGCGGAAGTCTGACGGTATGCCAGCAACCACCCTCACCCCCGGCCGAGCCCCGGGCCGAGCCCCCGGCCAGGGCCCCGACCGAGCCCCCATCGGAATCCCCGTCGAACTCCCCGTCGAGGACGGCGGCGCTCCGCCCGCCTCCGCCCCGAACCCACGCGGCCTCGTGGTCTCCACCCGGTCGGTGCCGGCACGCGAGAGCCTGGACTTCTGGCGCGACGCCGTCCTCGCCACGCTCGTCGGCATGGACATCAGCACCGAGGACGGCACGTACGACGCCACCATGCGCAGCGACCGGCTCGGCGAGCTGCAGATCACCACCATCGAGGCCGACGCCGGCGACGTCCACCGCTCCCCGCAGTTCATCGCGCGCGGCGACGGGGAGCACGTCTACCTCACCGTGCAGTGCGCCGGGATCGGCCGGGTCGAGCAGGACGGCCGCCGGGCCGAACTACGGCCCGGCGACCTCGCGTTCTACGAGACGATCCGCCCGTACCGCACCTGCTTCCCCGAGCGCCTCCGGTTGAAGATCTTCGCCGTACCGCGCCGTCTGCTCGGCCGGAGCGAGGACGACCTGCGCCGGATCACCGGCAGGGCGCTGCGCCCCCGGGCCGGGCTCGCGGCCCTGGCCTCGCCGTTCATGGCCCAACTGGCCGACACCTCCGCGACGTTCGGCGCTCCGGTTGCCGAACGGCTGGCCCGGGGCGCCGTCGACCTGATGGCCGCGCTGGCGGCCGAGCAGCTCGGCGAGGACGTCTCGGGCCTGCCCGGGGCGGACCGGACGCTGCTGCTGCGGGTCCGGACGTTCATCCGCTGGAACCTGTCCGACCCCGGCCTCACGCCCCAGGTCATCGCCGGCGCCCACGGCATCTCGGTGCGCTACCTGCACAAGCTGTTCGAGCGGGAGGGCACCACCGTGTGCCGGTGGATCCGCGAGCAGCGGCTGCGGGAGTGCCGCGGCCAGCTCGTCGCGGCCGCCGGCGACGCGCTGAGCGTGGGGCGGATCGCCCGGCGCTGGGGGTTCACCAGCGGCTCCCACTTCAGCCGGGCGTTCCGCGGCCGCTACGGCGTCTCCCCCACGGACTGGCTCCGGCGCGAGCAGGCCCGGCGCGCCTCCGGCGAGGCGCCGTGACCGGGGGGCCGCCGACGGGCGCCGCGCGGGCGGGCGGCACGCCGCCCGCTGCGCGGGCCACGGTCTTCACCACCCGCGCGGTCGCCCCCGGGGATCGCGCGGCCCACTGGCAGCGCGCGCTGTCCCGGGTCTTCGCGGACGTCGAGGTGTCCGTGCGGGACGCCGCCGACTGGTCGGCCTCGCTCACCGCCGACCGGCTCGGGGCCGTGCAGACCGCCACCGAGGCCTCCGGCGCCGCGACGGTCCTGCGCGGCCCGGCCGCCGTCGCCGCGGACCCGCGCAGGCACGTCCTCGCCCGCCTCCAGCTGGACGGGGGCGCGCGGCTGCACCAGGACGGCCGCACCGCGCGCCTCGGCCCCGGGGAGCTGGCCTTCCTCGACGCGGGCCGGCCGTTCACGCTCACCTTCGCGCAGCCGCAGCGCGCCCTGGTGCTGATGGTCCCGCGGGCGCTGCTCTGGCTCGACGAGCGGGCGCTGGGCCGGATCACGGCGACCACCGTGGCCGGCGCCGACGGCGGCACGGGCGCGCTGCTGCTGCCGCTGCTGTCCGGGCTGGCCCCGCAGATCGCGGGCGCGCCCGCCGTCGTGCGCGAGCGGCTCGGCCGGTCCGCCGCCGAGCTCCTCGCCGCGCTGGCCGCGGACCTGGCCGGCCGTGCGGCGGCCGGTCCCGGGCAGTCGGCGCAGACCCTGCTGGACCGGATCATGGCCTCCGCCGACGCCCGCCTCGGTGACCCCGACCTCACCCCGCAGGACCTCGCCGACCGGCACGGCATCTCGCTCCGCTACCTGCACAAGCTGTTCCAGCGGCAGGGCACCACCGTCAACGGGTGGGTGCGCGGCCGCCGGCTGGCGGCCGCGCACCGGGAGCTGGCCGAGCCCGGGGCGTCCCGCCGGGCGATCGCCGCGGTCGGAGCACGCTGGGGCTTCACCAGCTCCTCCCACTTCAGCCGCTCCTTCCGCGACGCGTACGGGATGTCACCGGTCCAGTGGCGCGCCCGGGCCCGGTCCGCCGGCGGCGGTCCGGGAGAGCGGGCCTGACACCGCCGGGGACGGTGCGTGGAGCGGCCTCGCCCGAGGCGCGGAGGGACAAGGAGCCCCCGCCCGGCGCGCCTAGCGTGACGCTCACGGCGCGGCAGGCGACGCTCGGACCACCCGGGGCGGCTCCGCCCGAGCAGATCCATCGCACTTCTGGGAGAGATGACATGACGGACACGTACCTGCCGGCCCGGCCGGTCCTGGAGCCGGCCGCAGCGGCGTTCGCGCAGGCCACGGCCGAGCCGCCCTACCTGTTCGAGCTGACGCCGGCCGAGGGCCGCAAGGCCGTCGACGAGGTCCAGTCGGGCGGGACCGCCCTGCCGGCGGTCGACGAGGAGTGGATCACCGTCCAGGGCGGGCCGACCGGCAGCGTCCGGGCCCGGATCGTGAGGCCGGCCGGCGCCGGGGGGACCCTTCCGGTGATCCTCTACATCCACGGCGCCGGCTGGGTGTTCGGCAACGCCCACACCCACGACCGGCTGGTGCGGGAGCTGGCCGTCGGCGCGGGTGCCGCGGTGGTGTTCCCCGAGTACGACCTGTCGCCCGAGGCCCGCTACCCGGTCGCCATCGAACAGAACTACGCCGTCGCCCGGTGGATCGTCGAGCAGGGCGGGGGCAAGGGCCTCGACGGCGCGCGGCTGGCCGTCGCGGGCGACTCGGTCGGCGGGAACATGAGCGCCGCGCTGACGCTGATGGCGAAGGAGCGCGGCGACGTGCCCCTGACCCACCAGGTCCTCTTCTACCCGGTGACCGACGCGAACTTCGACACCGGCTCCTACCACGAGTTCGCCACCGGCTACTTCCTGCGCCGCGACGGCATGCAGTGGTTCTGGGACCAGTACACGACCGATCCCGCCCAGCGTGCCGAGATCACCGCCTCCCCGCTGCGCGCCACCACCGAGCAGCTCACCGGCCTGCCGCCGGCCCTGGTCATCACCGGCGAGGCGGACGTCCTGCGCGACGAGGGCGAGGCCTACGCCGACAAGCTCCGCGCGGCCGGAGTCCCCGTCACCGCCGTGCGCTTCCAGGGCATCATCCACGACTTCGTGATGCTCAACGCCCTGCGCGGGACGCACGCCGCGGAGGCCGCCATCGGCCTGGCCGTCCGCACCCTGCGCGACGCGCTGCACGCCGCCTGACGGACGGACGCACCCGCGACCCACGCGCCGGTCCGCGCCGCCGTCCCGCGCCCTGACGGTGTTCCATCGGCCCTGTTCCGCGGGTCCGGTGCCGCACCGTCGGGGCGCGCCTCCGGCACGGCGGCCCGGGTACGCCCCCTGGCACAGCGGCCCGGGCGCGGCAGCCCTCCGGCACGGCAGCCCGGGTACGCCCCCTGGCACGGCCGCCCGGCACGGCGGCCCGGGTACGGCCGCCCCCCGCTGCCGGCCGGGCACCCCGGGTGGGTACCCGGCCGTGCGGGTCAGCCGCCGTAGACGTCCTCGACGTAGCGGCCCTCGGCGATCAGCCGGTCCAGCCAGGCCTCGGCGTCCTCGGGCCCGGCGCCGGGGGCGTGCCGCCGGTGGACGGCGCGGAAGGCGGCGCGGACGCCGGGGGCCATCCGGGCGCCGTCGCCGCAGACGTAGACCTCGGCGCCGGCCTCCAGCAGCGACCACACCTCGGCCGCCTCGGCCGTGATCCGGTCCTGGACGAACCGGCGGCCCCGCTCGGGGGCCTCGCTGAAGGCGGGGCGCAGCGAGACCGCTCCGGCCCGCTCGGCCCGGCGCAGCTCGTCGGCGTGCAGGAAGTCCGCGTCCGGGGCGTCGCAGCCGAAGTAGCACAGGGCCGGGGCGAGCCGGGCGCCGTCGGCGAGCAGGGTGCGACGGTCGGCGACGGCGCCCCGGAACGGGGCCAGCCCGGTGCCGGCGGCGACCATGATGACCGGGGTGGTCCCGTCGTGGGCGATCCGGAAGCCCTCGCGGCAGGGCTGGACCCGGGCGAGGACGGTGTCGCCGGGCCGCAGGCGGCTCAGGTGGCCGGAGCCGGTGCCCCGGTAGGTGCCGCGGCCGGAGCGGGCGGGGGCCTCCAGCAGCGAGACCATCAGGTCCACGTGGTGCGGGTCGACGGCGGGCGAGGACGAGATCGAGTAGTGCCGGGGGCGGCGCACCGGCAGCAGGTCGAGGAGGACGGGCCAGGTCAGCCTGCCGTGCAGGGCGGGGTGGTCCTCGATGACGTCCAGCAGGGTGCGCGGGTCGGCTGCCACCTCCGCCGGGGCACCGGCCTCCGCCGCGGCCGCGGCGTCGGCGAGCGCGCGCAGGGCGGCCCGCTCGGGCGGGCAGGGGTTGAGCCCGGCCAGGACGGCCAGCCGGGCGGCGGTCGGCCGGTCCTGCAGTTCGACGTGGTGGGTGAGCAACTCCCGTACGGTGACCGGCCGGTCCACGGCGAGGCCGTCGCGGCGCGGCCGGGTCGGGGTGATGCTCAGGACGGCGTCGAGGTCCGACTGCAGCAGCTTGGCGGCGCGTTCGACCAGCTCCTGGTCGTTGGCCGGGAGGACGGTGAGGTGGTCGGCGGTCCGGTAGGAGGTGCCCTCGGGGAGGGCGAGGCGGACCAGGCGCTTGACCCGCGGGTAGTCGGGGCGGCTGAGGTGGGCGGTCTCGGTGACGGTCATCGCCGTCATGCCGTGGCGCGCGGCCAGCCGGTCGAGGGCGGTGCCGGTGAGTTCCGTGACGGTGTAGCCGGGGGCGTCCTGCCCGATCGCCTCCGCCGCGGCACCGCCCGGGGCGCCGGTGCTGTCCGGGTCGCCGTGGTGCTCCAGCAGTGCGGTGCGCAGGGCCGCGGTGAACCGGTCGACGGCGCCGTTCAGGTCGCCGGACGCGTCGGCCTCGGCGCGCGGCAGCACCCGGGTGGCGCCGAGGGCGGCGAGGCGGGCGTCGACGAGGGTGGGGATGCGCTGGTAGGTGGCGGACCAGTTGCGGTCCCCGACGCCGAGCACGGCGTACCGGACGCCGTCCGCGCTGCCGGGCCCGGCCTGCTCCAGCCACCGGACGAACGCGGCCGCGTCGTCGGTGGGCTGGCCGTTGTAGGAGGCGGTGGCGACGACGACCAGCCGGTCCGTGGGCAGCCCGTCGGCGTGGGCGTCGAGCGGGGCGACGGTGGTGTCGCAGCCGAGTGCGGCGGCGGCGTCGCCGAGCCGGGCGGCGAAGTCGCGGCAGGTGCCGTAGTTGGAGCCGTGCAGCAGCAGGACCCCGGTACCCGGCCGGACCCGGGTCGGCCCGCCGGCGGCCCCGTCCCGTCCGGCGGCCCCGTCCCGTCCGGCGGCCGACCCGCCGACCGTGCCCGCGCCCGCGCCGCCGGCGCCCCGGGCCACCGCGTCGGCGTCCCGCGTGACCGCGCCGGGCAGCGCCGCGCCGTTCGCCGCGCGGTCGGCCGGGGTGCGCGGGACGACGGTGAGGGTGAAACCGTCCGGCTTGATGGTCAGGCTCTGCTTGACCGCCAGCCGGTAGTCGGCGTGGTCGACCAGCCGGTACCGGTGGACCAGCATGGCGAGCAGCATGGTCGCCTCGTGCAGCGCGAACTGCCGCCCGATGCAAGCCCGTTCACCGGTGCCGAAGGGCTTGAAGGCGTGCGGCGAGCGGCCCGCCTCGGCGGCGGGGGCGAAGCGGAACGGGTCGAAGGCCTCCGGGTTGTCGCCCCAGGCCGCGTCCCGGTGCAGGATCGGGACGACCACCCGCACGTCCTGGCCGGCCCGCAGCCGGATCCGCCCGCCGAGCAGGGTGTCCTGCCGGGGCGCCCGGGTGAAGGCGGGGGCGGTCGGCCACAGGCGCAGCGACTCGTTGAGGACCTGGCGGGTCAGCCGCAGCCGGCCGACGTCCTCGAAGGTCGGCTCCGGGTCGGCCTCGTCCCCCCAGAGCGCGTCCACCTCCCGCTGGACCAGGCGCAGCACGGCCGGGTGCTTGGCCAGGTGGTACAGGGCGAAGGCGAGCGCGCCGGAGGTGGTCTCGTGACCGGCGATCAGGAAGGTGATCACCTGGTTGCGGATGTTCTCCGTGTCCAGCGTGGCGCCGTCGGCCGGGTGGACGGCCTCCAGCATGAGCGCCAGCAGGTCGGTGTGTTCGGGCCGCGCCCCGCCGGCGGTCCGCGCCGCGATCACCTCGTCGACGACGGCGGCGAGGTAGCCGGCGTCGGCCCGCATCGCCTCGTCGGCCTCGCGGTAGTCGCCTCCGGGCACCCGGCCCAGGTGGTGCATCGCCCAGTTCAGGCAACGCACCATCGCGTCCACGAACGGGTGGGGCTCGGCGCGTTCGAAGGAGCCGAAGTCGAACCCGAAGCCGGCCAGGCCGATGGTGTCCAGGGTCATCCGGGTCATGTCGTCCGCCACGGCCACCGGGGTGCCGTCGGCGGCGTGGCGGTCCCAGGAGTCGAGGAGCCGGCGGGCGACCTTCAGCATCACCGGGTGGTAGGTGCGCATCGAGCCGAGGGCGAAGGCCGGCATCAGGATGTCGTGCGCCTTGGCCCAGTTGGGTTCGTCGTTGTACGCGGTGAACAGGCCGTCACCGGTGAACTCGCGCACGTTCACCAGGGCCGGGCCGACCGCCTTGGTGAACCGCTGCTCGTCGGCGAGTTCGGTGACCAGCTCCAGGCCGCTGACGAACAGCGTGTCCCGGCCGTGCAGGCGCTGCACGAAGGCCGGACCGTGGCGTCTGGCGAGCTCCATCAGCTGCAGCAGGGGCACCGCACCCGGGCCGATCGCGGAGACGTCGATCACGGGAACGCCATCGACGGTGCCGCTCGCGGGCGGCAGGTCGGACGGGGTCTCGGCCATGGGTGGACTGCCCTTCGGGGTGGGTGTCAGCACGGTTACCGCCGGTACGGGCGGCTGTTCCAACCCTTCCGCCGACGGTCCGCCAGGAATCCCCGGGGTGCTACAACTTCTTGTAGGGGAAGCGGGGGCGCGGGGATTGCCGTCATCGGCGTCCTCGGCTAGGGAACCGCCGCACCGGGTACCGGACGGCCCGGATATCGAACAGGGGGAGCCGCAGCCGATGCCCGACACCCGGCCGCCGACCGACGACCACCGCTGCGCCCGGCCCCCGGAGCCGCCCGAGCCCTCCGCGTCCGGATCCCCGGCCACGCCGCTGGACGAGCAGGCGGTGTTCTGGCGCAACCGGGCCGCGCTGCTGTTCGACCGGATCCCGCTGCCGCTCGCCTTCTGCAGTGCGGGCGGCACCATCCTCGCCGCCAACCACGCCCTGGCCACGCAGTGGGACACGCTCCCCGGCCGGCTCGTCCGGCGCAACGCCCTGGAGCTGTTCCGGCCCACCACCGCCGGACGGCTGCACCCGCTCGCCGAGGCCGTGCGGCTGCGCCGCCGCTCGCGCTACCCGGTCGAGGTCTCCTGGACCACCGCCGCCGGCGCCGTCCGGGTGGGCGAGGCGACCGTCCACGTGATCGGCGACGCGCCGGACGCCCCGCTGAACCTGCTGCTGGTCGTGCACGTCCACGACGAGCCGGCCGGCGGGCCCGCCGGTGGCCCGGCCGGCCCCGCCCGGGCCACCGCGCTGGAGGCGCGGATCCTGGCGCTGGCCGCCGCGGGCAACACCAGCGCCCGCATCGCCGGCGAGGTCGGCCTGACCGCGGACGGCGTCAACTACCACCTCACCCGGCTGTCCCGCCGCTGGGGCGCGCCCAACCGCACCGCCCTGATCGCCCGCGCCTACGTCAACGGCGTGCTGGCCCCGGGCACCTGGCCCCCGGCCCCGGCCGCCGCTCGGCCGGGGCCGGGTCATGCCGGGTGACGCCCCTCTCAGAAGGCGGAGTTGGCGAACCAGTGGGCCAGCAGCTGCTCGTCGCCGTGCACGTCGAAGCGGTCGGCGGAGCGGTCGAGGCGGCCGTAGAGGAGCAGCAGCAGGTCGGCCGCGGCACCCCGGACCGTGGCGTCGGCGGTCACGTCCGTCCCGTCCGGGTCGAGCCCGAAGCCGTCCGGCCGCAGCCGGACCAGCCAGTCGCCGGCCCCGTCGGTGCGGGTGAACCGGATGGTGCGGTCGGCGCCGCGCAGCTCGGCGGTGCGCGGGGCGAACACGGCGGCGAACGGCAGGTTGACCAGGAACTCCGCGACGCCGTCGGCGGCCAGCGCCGGGTCGATCTCCGGGCGCCGGCCGAGTGCCAGCTCCGCGTCGACGCGGTGCACCAGGGTCTCGAACAGCATCCGGCGGACCCAGAACCGGGCGTGCTGGTCGGCACCCCAGGCCCACATCGGCGCGTCGAGGTCGGCCGCGGCGAACGCCTCGGCGGCCTCGGCCGCGGATCCGGCCAGCCAGTCGGGGTAGCCGTCCGGCCCGGCCGGCAGGCTCAGGTCGACCTCGCGGCTGCGCGGCGGCTGCTGGATCCGCTGCCGCAGCAGGACGGTGAACCAGCGCTGCACGCTGCCGGCGTGCCGCACCAGGTCGGTCAGCGTCCAGCCCGGACAGGTGGGCACGACGGTGGACGGGTCGGCGTCCCGGACGGCGGCGACGAAGCCGGCCGTCTCGGCGGCCACGGCGGCGCCGTGGTCGATGGTGGTGGTCACGGGGTTCCTTCTCCGGGGTGGTTCGGGGCGGCCGGTCGGCCGACCGGCGGCGCCCTGACGGCTGCGGCAGGTTTGCTGCGGCGGGTCGGCCGCGGCAGGTCGGCCGCGGCCGTGTGGTCAGTCGGTCAGCGGCTTGTCGACGACGGCCTTGGTGTGGCTGAACGTGTCGATGGAGTACTCGCCGTGGTAGCGGCCCATCCCGCTCTCCCCCACGCCGCCGAACGGCAGCTCGGGCATGGCCAGGTGGGAGACCGGCAGACCGAAGGTGAGCGCGCCGGAGGAGGTCTCCTCGGTCAGCCGCCGCTTGGTCCGCTCCGACTCGGTGAAGGCGTACAGGGCGAGCGGCTTGTCCCGCTCGTTGATGAAGGCGATCGCCGCGTCGAGGTCGGGCACGGCGACGATCGGCAGGATCGGGCCGAAGATCTCCGCCCGCATCACGGCGGCCTCCGGGTCGACGTCCGCGAGCACGGTCGGGGCGAGGTAGCGCGCGTCGCGGTCGTGCCCGCCGCCGGTGACGAGCCGTCCGTCCGCCAGCAGTGCGGTCAGCCGGTCGAAGTGGCGCTCGTTGACGATCCGCCCGTACGCGGGGCTGGCGGCCGGGTCGTCCCCGTACATCTCCCGGACGGCGGCGGCGAGTTGCTCCTCCAGCGCGGCGGCCGTCGGGCCGATGGCGAGGACGTAGTCGGGGGCGACGCAGGTCTGGCCGGCGTTGAGGAACTTGCCCCGGGCGATCCGCCGCGCGGTGAGCGCCAGGTCCGCACCGGGCTCCACCACGACCGGGCTCTTGCCGCCGAGCTCCAGGGTGACCGGCGTGAGGTGCTTGGCGGCCGCCGTCATCACGATCCGCCCGACCGTGCCGTTGCCGGTGTAGAAGATGTGGTCGAAGCGCTGCTCCAGCAGGGCGGTGGTCTCCGGGACACCGCCCTCGACCACGGCCACGGCCTCCGGGTCGAGGTAGCGCGGCAGCAGCCGGGCCATCGCCGCGGAGGTCGCGGGGGCCAGCTCGCTCGGCTTGAGGACCGCGGTGTTGCCGGCCGCCAGGGCGCCCACCAGCGGGGCCAGCGCGAGCTGCAGCGGGTAGTTCCACGGCGCGATGATCAGCACCACGCCGAGCGGGTCGCGGACCACCCGGGCCTCGGCCGGCCGGAAGGGCTCCGGCACTCCCGCGGGCTTCGGCCGCAGCCACTCCTCCAGGTGGGCCACGGTGTGGTCGAGCTCGTTGATCGTGAACCCGATCTCGGTGCGGTACGCCTCCGCCGCGCTCTTGCCGAGGTCCTCGGCCAGCGCCTGCTGGAACACCTCCGCCTGCTCGGTGAGCAGCGCGCGCAGGGCCGCCAGCTGGCCGAGGCGCCGGTCGAGCGGCTTGGAGCGGCCGGTGGTGAAGGTGGCGCGCAGGCGGGCGACGAGGGCGGGGACGTCCGTCGCGGCGGGGGTCGGGGTGTGCGTCATGGGGGTCTCGCGGTTCTTCCGGGGGGCGGCTTGCGGCTCTTCCGAGGCGTGAAGCCTGAATGGTTTATGCCTTCAAGTAATTTGACCGTAGACCTCAATGGTTGAGTATGTCAAGCAATCTCCCGGCGGTGGAGGCCGGCCTCACACCCCCAAGCCTGCACCCACGACCGGCCGCGCCCACCCCGGCCGGCGCACCTCAGGACGGCTCCCACTCGGGCCCGCGCCCGATCGGGCAGCCTCCCGCTCGGGCCCTCCCGCTCAGGCCGGGGTGTCCAGGCGCCAGAGCGGGGTCGCGTCCTGGGCCGGGTCGGCGGCGAGGCGGGCGTGCAGCCGGCGGGCCTCCGCGGCGTCCAGTGCGAGCTCCTCGATGACCCGCCGCCGGGTCGCCAGCGTGAGCCCCTGCCGCGCCAGCCCGGCCCGCCAGCGGGCGTAGCGCTCGACGGGGCCGGGTCCGCCGGCCGGGGCCGCGGCGGAAGCGGCGGCGGGCGCGAGCCCGGTGGACGGCGCGCCCCCGCCGGCGCGCGCGAGCCCGATCGCACGGGCCCGGTCGCGCTCGCGGGCGAGCTCGGAGAAGCCGCACACCGCCAGAGCGGCCCGCTCGGCCTCGTCGAGCGTCGCGCAGTCGGCGAGCCGCCCGGCCAGCGGGTTGAGGGCCAGGGCCTGGCCGAGCGCCAGCCGGTGCACGCCCGCGCTGCGCCCGTCCAGCCGGACGGGATCCGCCACGTCGCGGATGCCGCAGAGGCCCCGCACGCCTCGGGCGGCGGCGGCCAGCATGGCGCCGGCCTCCGAGGGGTGCCAGCCGAAGACCCGGCGGACCGGGCGGACGTGCGCGTCGGTGAGCGCGAACGCCGGCTCCGGCAGGCGGGCGAACAGCTCGGCCTCGGGCAGTTCGCGGTCGAGCGCGGGGCCGGCGATCCACACGTCCGCGGCCAGGCCGGTGCGCGCGCAGGCCGCGAGGACGAGCGCGTCGCCGAGGGGGCTGCGCAGCGTGGGCTCGTCGCCGGTGGCCAGGATGCCGCCGCCGACGTCGACCACGTCGACGTGGCCCGCGCCGCAGTACTCGGCGGCGGCCCGGATCGTCCGGGCGAGGCCGACCGCGCCCTCGGCGGGGTCGAGCAGGCCGAGCGCGGTGCCGAGGTCGGCGGCGAGCCGGGGCAGCGAGGAGCCGGCCGCGCCGACGAGGGTGGTGGAGCCGGTCACCAGCTCCAGGTGGGGGCGGGGCGATTCCAGGCCCGCGAAGTCGGCGCGGCCGCGGGGGCCGGGCAGCGGGTCGACGGTCAGCCGCTCCCACGCGTAGGTGAGCACGAGCACCGGCTCGACGGACCCGTAGAGCGCGGCGCCGACCATGGCCGCCGCGATGGGATCGCCGCCCCCGCCCGCGGCGATGACGATTCGCTTCATGAAGAGAACGGTTACCGCATGTGCACCGTCAAACGCCAGTCCCTCATAAGCAATTGACTGGTCTACATATTCTTCCGCGCGAACCTCCCACCCCCCCCGGCCCGCCGGAGCCCGCCCCTCGGGGGTTCAGCCGCATGACCGGCGCGGCCCGCCCGACCTAGCGCCGTCCCGCCGGTCTTTACCGGAACTTGACCACGGCGACAGGAAGTCGTGCCGATGAGCAGCTCCCCACCTGTGCGGATCGCCCGGCGCCCCGCGGACGTCCGGCCTCCGGCGTGACGGGCGGAGGGAGCGCGCCTGACGGGGACGGGTCGGCGGGCCCATGGGGAATGCCCTCGCACCCGGGCCGCCGGGCGCCCGGTGCACCGGATCTTCCGACGACGCCCCGGCCGCGCCGGTGCGGGCCGGGCGGCTCCGGGGAGCGCCCCGGCCGGTGCCCCGGGTGCTCCGGGCCGCCTCGCCGGGCCCGGCCGGGAAGGCTGTGACCAGGGTGGACGCCGCCGCGTCCGTTGTCGGAGGGGGTCGCTAGGGTTTCGCTCACTGATCACCGGATGGTCGCTGCACCCGGTGGCTGGCCACGGCATGGAGGAGGAGCTGTGCGGCGCTGGGAGCTCGTCGGTGACGGGTCTGCGAAGTTCTGGGAGGCCGCGGTCGAGGGCGCGTCGGTGCACGTGCGCTACGGCCGGATCGGCACCACCGGCCGTGCGCAGGTGAAGGAGCTGGACTCGGCCGCGGCGGCGCAGGCGCACTTCGGCAAGCTCGTGGCGGAGAAGGCGCGCAAGGGCTACACCGAGGTCGGCGCCACGCCCACGAGCACGGTCGCGCCCGCGAGCCCCGCCGCGCCCACGGCCGCCGCCGCCGTCGAGCCGCAGCCGGACGCCCCGGCCGCGGAGGCCGCCCCGCCCGGCGGGCTGCCGGACGAGGACACCTTCGTGCTGCCCGCCGCCTGGCACCGGTTCGTCCTGCCGCGCCGCGGCGGCACGGCGCGGGCCGTGACCCGGCCCGGGCCGCAGGCGGTGGAGGCGGCCGAGGCGCGGATCGCGGCCGAGCGGGTGTCGATCGAGCAGGCGCTGGCGTCCTCGTACTCCGACGCCACGCTGGTGTCCGCCGCCCAGGCCTACCTGGCCGGGGACCCGGACCCGCTCGGGGCCGCCGCCGTGGCGAGCCTGGTGCCGCCGGCCTGGCAGTCCACCGGCTACGAGCAGCTGCCGTTCGCCGACGCCTGGGTCGCGGCGCACGGGCCGGTCTTCGCTGCCCGGGCCGTGGTGGAGCTGTTCGGGATCGCGTCCGACGCGCGGCACACCGCCGTCCGGCGGTCCGACGCCGTGCTCCGGTACCTCGGCCCGACGGACCACGTCCCGCTGCAGGTCGTCCGGCCGTCGGCGGACCGGGTGCGGGCACTGCTCGCCGCCGCCGAGGAGACGGTGTACCAGGAGGCGGTGGCCGCGCTCGCGGAGTGCCGCACCACGCCCCGGCGCCGGCTCGCCGCCGCGTACCTCGCTCCGGGCGTGCCCGGCTGGGCCGACGACTGCATCGCCGACGAGCCCGGCTACGGCGCCGGCGGGCCGGTGCTGCGCGCGCTGCTGCTCTGCGCGCTGGACGACCCGAAGCAGGTCGAACGCCTCGGCACGACGCCGAACCTGATCTGGAACGGCTGGTCGGTGGGGCTGATCGCCACGCTCGCCGACGGCGTCGGCACGGCCTGCGTGCCCTTCCTCGGCCATGCGGTCGAGCAGGCCTACGGCTCCGACCGGGTGCGCAGCCTCGCCTCGGCGGTGGCGCAGTTCCCGGACGACGACGCCTTCCGGCTGCTGCTCGCCCGCCTGGACGACAAGCACACCCGGCCCGCCGTCCAGGAGGCCATGCAGCGGTACCCGGTCCGGGCCGTGCGGCTGCTCGCCGCGGCGGTGCTGCACGGCGGCAAGAACGCGCCGGCCGCGCGCCAGCTCCTCAACACCCATCTGGCCCTGCACCGCGCCCTCCTGCCCGAGATCCTGCCGCGGCTCGGCGCGGGCGCGGCCGAGCTGGTCCGCTCGCTGGACGGCGCCCGCGAGCGCCTCGCCGAGGCGGCACCGGCGGAGCTGCCAGCGCTGCTGGTCTCCCCGCCGTGGTCGCGCAGGCGCACCCCCCGCAAGCCGCGCGTGCTCGACCTGCCGCAGGCGGACGACGCGCCGCGCCTGCTGTGGCGGGAGGGCGAGCGGGAGCGCTGGGCGAGGCCGGGATCCGAGGGGTGGGACTACCCGGAGTCGACGCCCTGGGAGGCGGAGGCCCGCCGGGTCGTCACGCACGACTCCGGCCTCTGGTACGCGGCCCGGCTGCTCGCGCAGGGGCCCGCCGAGCTGCTCACCCCCTACGTGGAGGCGTGGCGTCCCACGGACCTGTGGCACGGGGTGGAGCTGCTGCGCCCCGTCGTCGCCAAGTACGGCACGGCGGCGGTGCCGATGGCGGTGCACGCCGCGCGGACCCAGCCGGCCAACCTGGCACCGCTGCTGCTGCCGGTCCTCGACGCCGGCGCCGCGCGGGTGCTGGCGGACGGCCTGGTCCGGCTCAAGTCGGTGCAGCCGACCGCCCGTTCCTGGTTCGCCCGGCACGGGATCCCGGCCGGCCTGCTGCTGGTCCCCGACGCGGTCGGGCCCGCCGGGGCGGCCCGGCGGGCGGCCGAGCAGGCACTGCGCCTGGTCGCGGCCGACGAGGGCGCCGACGCCGTGCTGGCCGCGGTGACCGCCCGGCACGGCGAGGAGGCGGCGGGGATCGTCGCCGAGGCGCTGGCCACCGACCCGCTGGAGAACGCGCTGCCGGCCAAGCTGCCGGTGCTGCCCGCCTGGCTGCAGCCCGCCGTGCTGCCGCAGGTCCGGCTCGCCTCGGGTGCGGCACTCCCGGAGACCGCCGTCCGGCACCTGCTGACCATGCTCGCGCTGTCCACGCCGGCCGACCCGTACCCCGGGCTCGCCGTGGTCGTCGAGGCCTGCCGGGCCGACGCGCTGGCCGCCTTCGCCTGGGCGCTGTTCGAGGAGTGGCGGCAGGCCGGCATGCCCGCCAAGGAGAGCTGGATCCTGCACGCGCTCGGCACCCTCGGCGACGACGAGACGGTCCGCCGGCTCACCCCGATCGTGCGGGACTGGCCCGGGGAGGGCGCGCACCACCGCGCGGTCGAGGGCCTGAACGTGCTGGCCGGGATCGGCAGCGACGTCGCCCTGCTGCACCTGCACGGCATCGCCCAGCGGGTGAAGTTCAAGGCGCTCAAGGCCCGCGCCCAGGAGAAGATCTCCGAGGTCGCGGAGGGCCTGGGCCTGACCGGCGAGCAGCTGTCGGACCGGCTCGTCCCCGACTTCGGCCTGGACGCGGACGGCACCACGGTGGTCGACTACGGCCCGCGCCGCTTCACGGTGGGCTTCGACGAGCAGCTGCGCCCCTTCGTGCTGGACGCGGACGGCAAGCGCCGCAAGGACCTGCCCGCCCCCGGCGTCAAGGACGACCAGGAGCTCGCCCCGGCCGAGCGCAAGCGCTTCGTCGCGCTGAAGAAGGACGTCCGCACCGTCTCGGCCGACCAGATACGCCGGCTGGAGGCCGCCATGGTCGCCGGGCGCGGCTGGACGGCCACGGAGTTCCGCGAGCTCTTCGTCCGGCACCCGCTGGTCTGGCACCTGGTGCGCCGCCTGGTCTGGCTCGCCGACGAGACGAACGACGCGGGCGGCGCGAACGGCGCGAACGGCGCGAACGGCACCACGACGACCGCCTTCCGGGTCGCCGAGGACCGCAGCTTCGCGAACGTCGAGGACGACGCCTTCACCCTCGCCGAGGACGCGACCGTCCGCCTCGCCCACCCGCTGCACCTGGGCGACGACCTGGCGGCGTGGTCGGAGCTGTTCGCCGACTACGAGATCCTGCAGCCCTTCCCGCAGCTCGGCCGGCCCGTCCACCGGGTGACGGCCGAGGAGGCGGCCGCCGACCGGCTGCACCGCTTCGAGGGCCGCACGATGCCGGTGGGCCGCGTGCTCGGCCTGACCAAGCGCGGCTGGGAGCGCGGCGCACCCCAGGACGCCGGGGTGGAGTGCTGGATCTCCAAGCGGCTCGGCGAGGCCTGCTACCTGGTCGCCGAGCTGCAGGAGGGCATCGCGGTCGGCGCGCTCGACGTGTTCCCCGACCAGACCTTCGAGACCGTCCGGCTGAACGTGACGCCGGACCACTACGGGCACCACCGCGACCACGGGCTGCGCTTCGGCGAGCTGGACCAGGTCGTCGTCTCCGAGCTGCTCGCCGACCTGGAGGAGGTGACGGCCCGGTGACCACCGTCGACATGACGCCCCTCGACGGCCCCGGCGCCGGGGAGGACGCCCTCCAGCGCCCGCCCGCCGAGGTCCGGTACGCGGAGGAGCTGGCCGCGCTGCGGGCCGCGGACGACGATCCGCGGCCGCCGGGCTGGCGGCTCAGCCTGCGGGCGGCGCGCCGGTTCATCGTCGGCGACGCCGGGGCCGGGATCAGCCGCAAGTTCGTCGGCGACACCGCGCTGGTCGAACGGGCCCTCGTGACGCTGGCGACCAACCGCGGCCTGATGCTGGTCGGCGAGCCGGGCACGGCCAAGTCGCTGCTGTCCGAGCTGATCGCGGCGGCCGTCAGCGGCACCTCGACGCTCACCGTCCAGGGCGGCGCGGCCACCACCGAGGACCAGATCAAGTACTCCTGGAACTACGCGCTGCTGGTCTCCGAGGGGCCGTCACCGCGCTCCCTGGTACCGGCGCCGATGCTGCGCGGCATGGCCGAGGGCCGGCTCGTCCGCTTCGAGGAGATCACCCGCTGCCCGCTCGAGGTGCAGGACTGCCTGCTTTCGCTGCTCTCCGAACGGGTGCTCGCCGTGCCGGAGTTGGACGGGCCGGAGGGGATGGTCTTCGCCCGCGCCGGCTTCAACGTGATCGCCACCGCCAACACCCGCGACCGGGGCGTCAACGAGATGAGCGCCGCGCTCAAGCGCCGGTTCAACTTCGAGACGGTCTTCCCCATCCCGGACTTCGCGACGGAGCTCGCGCTGGTCGAGGCCGAGGCGGCCGCGCTGCTGCGCCGCTCCGGGGTCGAGGCCGCGCCGGACCGCGAGGTGCTGGAGGTGCTGGTGGGGACGTTCCGCGAGCTGCGCGGCCACCAGGCCCCGGGCGAGCGGCTGTCCGCCGTGATGAGCACCGCGGAGGCGGTGTCGGTCGCGCACGCCGTCGGCGTGCGCGGGTGGTTCCTGCGCCGGGAGGCCGGCAACGCCGCCGACGTGGTCACCTGCCTGGCCGGCACGGCGGCCAAGGACAGCCCGGAGGACCTCGCCCGGTTGCGCCGCTTCCTGGAGCAGCAGGCGGCCCGCCGCGGCGGCGCCCAGTGGCAGGCCCTCCACGAGGCGCGACACCTGCTGGCCGGCTGATGACCCCGGCACCGGCACCCGAAGCCGCACCCGGGCCCGCACCGGCACTGCCCACGGCCGGCGGCCCCCGCACGGCGGAGGCCGTGTTCATCGGCGTGCGCCACCACTCGCCGGCCTGCGCCCGGCTGGTGGCCCGCACGATCGAGGCGCTCCGCCCGGCGTACGTGCTGGTGGAGGGCCCGGCGGACATGAACGCGCGGCTGGACGAGCTGCTGCTCGGCCACGAGCTGCCGGTCGCCGTGTTCAGCCACCACCGTGACGGGCAGCGCACCGCGACGTCCTGGACGCCGCTGTGCGACTACTCGCCGGAGTGGGTCGCGCTCTCGCACGGCCGCGCCGCCGGTGCGCGGGTGCGGTTCATCGACCTGCCCGCCTGGCACCCGGCCCTCACCGAGCGGGCCGAGCCGACGGCCAACCGCTTCGCCGACGCCGAGGCCAGGTACGCGGAGGCCACCGGGCGGCTCTGCGAGCGCTTCGGCACCGACTCGGTGGACACCCTGTGGGACGGGCTGTTCGAGGTGGCCGACCCGGCCGGGCTGGCGGAGCGGCTCGACGCCTACTTCGAGCTGGTCCGCGGCGACGCCCTGGCCGACCCGGGCGACCGGGCGCGCGAGGCCTACATGGCCCGCTGGATCCGGGCGGCGCTCGCGCGGGCCGGGGGGCGGCCGGTACTCGTGGTGACCGGTGGCTTCCACACGCCGGCGCTGCGGGCCCTGGCCCGCGGGGGTGAGGAGAGCGCCGCTCCGCAGACCGGCGACGGGACCGCCGAGGCCCGGGCGTCCGTGCCCTGGCCGGCCGTCCCGGAGCCGCCGGCCGGGACGCTGGGCGGCAGCTTCCTGGTGCCGTACTCCTTCCACCGGCTGGACGCCTTCGCCGGCTACCAGTCCGGCATGCCCTCACCCGGCTACTACCAACTGCTGTGGGAGCGCGGCCCCGCCGCCGCCGCGGACGGCCTGCTGGAGCAGGTCGTCCGCCGGCTGCGCGGCCGGCGCCTCGCCGTCTCGACCGCCGACCTGATCTCCGCCCGGAGCCTCGCCGAGGGCCTCGCGGCGATGCGCGGCCACCCGGTGCGGGCGCGCACCGACGTCCTCGACGGTCTCGCGAGCGCGCTGATCAGCGAGGCCCTGGACCAGCCGCTGCCGTGGAACGGGCGCGGCACGCTGACCGCCGGCACCGATCCCGCCGTGGTCGAGATGGTGGCCGCGAGCACCGGGGACCGGGTCGGCCGGCTGCACCCGGCCACCCCCGCCCCGCCGCTGGTGCACGACGTCGCCGCGCAACTGGAGCGGTGCGGGGTCGAGCCCGGCCGCGCGGTCACCACCGACCTCACCGACCCGGCAGGCCTGCGGCGCAGTCAGGTCCTGCACCGGCTGAGGGTGCTCGGCATCCCCGGCCACGTCCGCACCTGCGGCCCGACGGCCGGGGCGGACCCGGTCTTCACCGAACACTGGGAGCCACAGCCGGCGCCGGGGCGCGACGCGGCGCTGGTCGAGGCGGGCGCGTACGGGGCGCGGCTGGACGAGGCCGCCGCCGTCGCGCTCGCGGAGCGGGTCCGCGCGGCGCCCGCCCCGCCCGGTGCCTCCGCCGGGCCGGCCGCGCCCGGTGCCGCGTCCACGGCGGCGTCCCCCGGTCCGTCCGGCGGTGCGTCACCGGACGCGGAGGCGGGCGCCCTGTCCGGCGTGCTCTTCGACGCCGTGCTGTGCGGGGCGGACGCGCTCTCGGCCGAGGTGCTGGCCGCACTCGCCGCCCGGGTGGGCGCGGTCGCCGAACTCGGCCCGGCGGGCGAGGTGCTGGCGACCGCCCTGCACCTGTGGCGGCACGACCGGGTGTACGGCACGGCCGGTGACCCGCTGCTGGCCGCTGTCGTGGACGAGGCGGCCGGCCGGATCCTCTGGCTCGCCGAGGGACTGCACGGCGGCAGCGGCGTCGACCCGGCACGGCTGCGGGCGCTCGCCGTCACCCGTGACGCGCTGCGCCACGCGGCGGGGGTGCTGACGCTCCCCCGGGCGGCGGCGCTCGACACCGCCGCCCGGATCGCGGTCGACCCGGCGGCGCCCGCCGACCTGCGCGGGGCCGCGCTCGGACTGCGCTGGTCGCTCGGCGCCGGGGGTGCCGAGGCGGTCGACCGGGCGCGGTCGCTGGCCGGCGCGGATCCCCAGCGGCTCGGCGACTGGCTGGCCGGCCTGTTCGCCCTGGCCCGCGACGAACTGACGGGCGAGAGCACCCCCACCGGCCCGGGCGAGAGCACGCCCACCGGCCCGGGCGACGCCGAGGCCGGCGCCCCCGGCCGCTCCCTGCTCGACGCCCTGGACGACATCGTCACCACCCTGACCGAAGGCGACTTCCTGACCGGTCTGCCCGCCCTGCGCCAGGCCTTCGCCTACTTCCCGCCCCGCGAGCGCGAGCGCGTCGCGGAGCGCCTGCTCGAACGGCGCGGCCGGCGCGGCTCGGCCCGCTCGCTGCTGCGCACCTCGGCCGACCCGCTGGACCTGGCCCGCGCCCGCACCCTGGAGGAGAACGTGCACCGACTGCTCGACCGGTACGGCCTGCGGACCGGACCGGGCACGCCGTGACCGGCACCGACCGCACCCCCCGCGTCGACCGCGTCGACCGCGTCGACCGCGTCGACCGCCCCGTTGTGCCCGACGCCGGGCTGGAACGCTGGCGGCTGATCCTGGGCGCCCCGGCCGAGCGCGCCACCGGCCCGCTCGGCGCGGAGGCCGCCGCCCGGGACGCGGCGCTCGAGTGGCTCTACGGCCGGGACGCCGACCTCGAACGGCGCGGCGTCCGGCGCGGCCCGGCCGGCGGCCCGGCGAACGGACGGACCGGCGGCGACGGCGCCTCCGCGCTCACCCCGGTGGACTGGCTGGACGACGTCCACCGGCTCTTCCCCAAGGAGACCGTCGAGCGGCTGGAGCGGGACGCCGTCGAGCGGTACGAGATCACCGAGATCGTCACCGACCCGGAGGTGCTCGCCAGGGTCGAGCCGAACACCACCCTGCTCCGCGCCGTGCTGCGCACCAAGCACCTGATGAACCCCCAGGTGCTCGCCCTCGCCCGGCGGATCGTCGAGGCGGTGGTCCGCGAGCTGCTGGACCGGCTCCGGCCGGAGCTGCGCCGCGCCTTCACCGGCGCCCGCTCGCGCCGCCCCAGCCGGCTGCCGCTGGCCCGCGACTTCGACTTCCGGGGGACGGTCCGGGCCAACCTGGCGCACTACCAGCCGGAGCGGCGCCGGGTGCTGATCGAGCGACCGCGCTTCCACGCGCGCACCCGGCGGCACCTGGAGCAGTGGCAGCTGATCCTGCTGGTGGACCAGTCGGGTTCGATGGCCGGCTCGGTGATCCACTCCGCCGTCACCGCCGCCTGCCTGTGGAACCTGCCGGGGCTGCGCACCCACCTGATCGCCTTCGACACCGCGGTGGTGGACCTCACCGCCGACGTGACCGACCCGGTCGAGCTGCTGATGCGGGTCCAGCTCGGCGGCGGCACCGACATCGCCCGCGCCGTCGACTACGCGGCCGGCCTGGTGGACAACCCGCGCCGCAGCATCGTCGCGGTCGTCTCCGACTTCTACGAGGGCGGCGACCCGTACCGGCTGGTCCGCACCGTCCGCGGCCTGGTCGAACAGGGTGCCACCGTGCTCGGCCTGGCCGCCCTGGACGAGGAGGCCGACCCGGTCTACGACCGCGCCCTCGCCGGCCGGCTGGCCGAGGCGGGCGTCCACGTCGGCGCGATGACGCCCGGCCGGCTCGCCGAGTTCGTCGCGGAGAAGGTGGGCCGGTGAGCACACCCGCCGACCCACCGCCGCGGGCGGACCTGCTCGCCCTCACCCCGGACACGCTCGCCGCGCTCGCCAACCGCGGCCTGGTCAAGCGCGCCGCCAAGGAGGTGGACTCCGGCGCCGGGCCGCGGGTCGACCGCGCGGCCGACGGAGGCGTCCTCGGCGTCCACCCGGACGGCAGCCGGCCGCGGCTGCCGGTCGGTGCGGGCCTGGACGCGGCCGAGTGCAGCTGCGCCGCCACCGGCGTGTGCCGGCACCTGATCGGCCTGGTGCTGGCCTACCAGCGGCTGCACGCGGCGGCCGGACCATCCGCCCCGCCGGTGACCGACTGGTCCCCGGGCGCGTTCGACGACGCGCGGCTGGAGGCCGCGTTCGGCCGGACGGCGCTGGCCGCCGCGCGCCGCACGCTCGACCGCGGCTACGCGGCGACGGTGCACCGCGCCGACGCCGCGCAGCCCGTCCCTTGGGTGGAGCTGGCGACCTGCACCGTACGGTTCCCCGTCCCGCACGAGCTCGGCTACGCGCTGACCGACGCCGCGGCGCCGCTGCGCGGGGAGACGATCGCGCTCGCCGTCTGGGCCTTCCGCGCCGCCGACGCGGTCGAAGGCGCCGACGCCGCCGACCCGGCCGACGCCAGGGCCGGCACCCGCGCGACCGTGCAGGTCACGGTCGGCGGCCCCGCGCCCACCCGGCCGAGCCGGGACACCGGCCCCGCCGCGGGCCCGGACGCGGCCCCGGCGGCCCCGGACCAGCTGGCCGAGGCCGCGGCCCTCGCGGACGAGCTGCTGCTGGACGGCGTCGCGCACACCACCCCGGTCTTCGCCGCACAGCTGGACCGCGCGGGTGCGGCCCTGTCCCGGGCCGCCCTGCACTGGCCGGCCGCGCTGCTCACCGAGCTGCGCGGGCAGGTCGACGCCCACGCGGCGCGCGACGCCCGGTACGAGGCCGCGCGGGCCGCCGCCCTGATCGCCGAGCTGCACGCCCGCCGCCGGGCCGGCGCGGTCGACCGGCCGGGCGTGCTCGGCACCCGCGAGCCGGCCGACACCCCGCTGCGCCGGGTCCGGCTGGTCGCCCTCGGCTGCCGGATCTCCGGCCGGACGACCGCGGACGGCTCGACGGAACGCTCGGCCGAGGTGTACCTCGCGCAGCCCGACGCCGGGATCGCCCTGGTGCTGCGCAAGCGCTGGGAGGTGACGGAGGGCCGGCCCGCCACCGGTGCCGGGCTCGCGACGCGGCGCCTGCTCGGCTCCCCGCTGCGGGCACTGGCCGGCGCCAACGTCGTCAGCGAGCACATCTCCCGCAGCCCCGGCCGTACCGTGACCATCGGTCGCGGGCGGGTGGCCGCCACGAGCATCACCCCGGTCGGCTCCGCCTGGGCCGACCTGCCCGCGCCGCTGCTGGTGCGCGACCTCACCGCGCAGCTGCGCGCCTGGGACGACCGGCCGCCCCGGCTGGTCCGGCCCCGGGTGGAGGCCGACACCGCCCGGGTGCTGGCGGTCGCCGCCGTCGAGTCCGTCGGCTACGACCCGGGCCGGCAGCGGTTCGAGGCGGTCGTCCGGGACCGGGCCGGCACGACCGCGCTGGTCCGCGCCGAGCACGACCCGGTCTGCCCGGGCCGGCTGGACGCGCTGGCCGAGGCGCTCGACGGCGGGCGGGTCCGCTTCGTCAGCGGCCTGCTGCGCCGGGAGGGCGGGCACCCGGTGCTCGACCCGCTGGCCGTCCTCACCACGGACGGGCTGGTCGTCCCCGACCTGGCGGCGGGCGACGGGACGGGCGCACTCGCCCCGGCCGTACCGCGCACCCCGGATCCGATCACCCACGCCCTCGAAGCGGGCCTCGCCGCCCTCGCCGAGCTCGCCCACACCGGGCTGCGCGGCCACCACCACGCGGCGCGCGACCACCTCGCCGCGGCGGCCGACGGACTGCGGCGCGCGGGCCTGCACAGCGGCGCGGCGCTGGTGCGGGCGGTCGCGACGGCTCTGGCCACCGGGCCCGCCGACGCGGCGGTGGGCCCGTGGACGGAGGCCGCGATCCACCTGCTGGTCGCCCTCGAACTCCACCAGGAGGCGTCCTGAAGCCGGCGCGGCGAACCCGAACCGCCGTACGACGCAGGGGGATCGGGGTCTCCCGGTCGGCCTGATGGTGTGCCAGGATCCCGGGTGACCGTGTACATGCGGGCCGGCGCCCGGCGGGGGCGGCCGGCGTCCACCCCCTCACCAGTTCGGGACCACCATGAGAAGACTCGCACTGCGCGTGCTGTCCGCGGCGACGGCCCTCTCGGCCCTGCTCGCGCTGCCGTCCGGGACCGCCACGGCGACCACCGGAGCCACCCCCGACACGACCGCCGCCGCACCCGCCGCCGCCCCCGTACCGCTCACCGGCGCCCAGTTGGCCGCCTCCTGGACGGGACCGCTGAGCACCCGCGGGCGCTACATCGTCGACGCGGCCGGCGACCGGTTCAAGCTCAGGGCGGGCAACTGGTCGGGCGCCCAGGGCACCTGGCAGGGCAGCGGCACCACCACGGACCCGGCGAACAACCAGGCCGGCCAGGTCTCGTACAACCTGCCGCTCGGCCTCGACCGGGCCCCGCTGTCCGAGATCCTGGCCGGCTTCCACAGCCTCGGCCTGAACAGCGTCCGGCTGCCGTTCGCGGACGCGATGGTCCGGGACACCTCGGTCGTCCCGGACGCCGCCGTCGCCGCCAACCCGCAACTGCGCGGCAGCACCCCGCTCCAGGTGTTCGACGCCGTGGTGGCGGCCCTCACCGCCGACGGCTTCGCCGTGATCCTGAACAACCACACCACCGGCTACCGGTTCTGCTGCGGCCTGGACGGCAACGAGCGCTGGAACAGCGGCCAGTCCACGGCGCAGTGGGAGGAGGACTGGCTGTTCATGGCGAACCGGTACCGGGCGAACAAGCGCGTGGTCGGCGCCGACCTGCGCAACGAGGTCCGCCGCGACACCTGGGACGACCCCAACTGGGGCATGGGCGACAGCCACGACGAGTACGCCGCCTTCGAGGAGGCCGGCAACCGGATCCTCCGGGCCGCGCCCGACCTGCTGATCGTCATGGAGGGCATCAACTGGCAGGGCGTCCCGCTGGCCGGCCTCTACCACGGCCGCCCGCAGCTCAAGCCGGTCGCCACGCTCTCGCACACCCTGATCGACTCCGGCAAGCTGGTCTACTCGGCTCACTTCTACGGCTACACCGGCCCGGCCAACACCGGTGCCGGCAGCGGACCCGGCGCCACCGGTGACCCGCGCTACCAGGACTTCACGCCCGAGCAGCTGGCCGCGGTGGTCGACGAGGAGGCGCTCTTCGTCACCCGCACCGGGCAGCACTTCACCGCCCCGGTCTGGATCAGCGAGTTCGGCGCGGGCGGACGCGGCTCGACCGACGCCAAGGAACACGCCTGGTTCGACCGGTTCACCGCGATCCTCGCCGCCCACGACACCGACTTCGCCGTCTGGCCGCTGGTCGGCTGGCACAACGATGGTGTCCCGCAGGACAGTTGGGCGCTGCTCCACTACGACCGCGGCGGCCGCCGGCTGAGCGTCGAGGACCAGGGCGACTGGCGCGCCGACGCCTGGAACCGGCTGGTCGCCGCCCCCTCGTACACCGGCCCGGTCCCGGTGGTGCCGCGCTGGAACGTGCTCGACCTGGACCACGCCGACCAGAACGTGTCCCGGCGCATGCTGGCCCTGCCCGACTGGAGCAGCGGCAACCGCAAGGGCAACTGCCCGGACGGCCAACGGCTGGTGGGCCTGGGCCGCAGCGACAGCCGCGGCCTCTGCACCGACGCCGCCCAGCCCGCCACCGCACCGGGCGACTGGGTCACCGTGACCGACCAGCGCTACGTCACCGACGGCGACTGGGCCTCCGGCTACGACAAGCTCCAGTGCCCGACCGGCCACCTCGCCGTCGGCTACAGCGTCCGCGGCAACGCGATGGCCGCGCTGCTCTGCGCGCCCGCGGGCACGGCGCTGTCCACGACGAACCGCGTCCTCTGGTTCGACCACGGCGACAACCGGCCGCCGGCCTCCCCCGACGCCGACTCCACGGCGAGCGACTGGGCCCCGGGGTACTACAAGGGCCAGTGCGGCTCCGGCGAGTACGTCGCGGGCGTGGCGATGACCTGGCGCTGGCTGCACGCCGGCGTCCCGGACGCCCTGCTCTGCCGCCCGCTCCGCTGAGTCCCCGGAAGGCCGAGTCCCGGGGGGGCGAGGCAACGGGAGGCGTCGGCCCCGGCCGGCGCCTCCCCCTCGCCGTCGGCGCGGCTCAGCCCGGGACGGTGCGGAAGCGGAGGCGGTACTCCGTCGGCGTCGTGTCGAGCTGCCGGCGGAACGCCCGCACGAGGGTGTCCGTGGTGCCGAAGCCGCAGGTGGCGGCGATCCGGTCGAGGGTCAGGTCGGTGGACTCCAGCTGGTGGCGCGCCCGTTCCACCCGGGCCGACTCGACGTAGACGCTCGGGGTGGTGCCGAGCTCGGCCTTGAAGATCCGGGTGAGCTGCCGCTCGCTGACGTGCGCGTGCGCGGCGAGGTCCGCGACGCCGAGGGGTCCGTCCAGGTTGCGCAGGATGTGGAGGCGCAGGTCCTCGATCCGCCGGGTGGCGGAGACGGGTTCGAGCGGCACGCTGAACTGGCTCTGCCCGCCCGGGCGTTTGAGGTACATCACCAGTTGCCGGGCGACGCGCAGCGCGAGGGCCTCGCCGAAATCGTCGGCGACCAGGGCGAGGGCCAGGTCGAGGCAGGCGCTGATCCCGGCGCCGGTCCACACGTCGCCCTCGCGGATGAAGATCGGGTCGGCGTCGACCTCGACCGCCGGGTGGTCGGCGGCGAGTTGGCGCGCGGTCGACCAATGGGTGGTGGCGCGCTTGCCGTCGAGCAGCCCGGCGGCGGCGAGGAGGTGCGCGCCGACGCAGACGGAGGTGACCCGCCGGGCCCGGCCGGCGAGGCGCTTCACCCACTCGACGACGACGGGGTCGGTGAGCGCGTGGACGCGGCGCCGGGCGTCGATCTCCACCGAACCGGGCACCAGCAGGGTGTCGATGCTCCGGGCGGCCGCCTCCGCGAAGGTGAGGTCGGGGAGGACGCGCACACCGGCGGAGGTGGTGACCGGGTCGGTCCGCTCGGCGGCGAGCACGACGCGGTAGCCGGTCGCGTCGTCGGTCTCGCGCCGCACGAGGGAGAACACCTCGGGCGGTCCGGTGACGTCGAGCAGGTCGACGCCCTCGAAGAGGACGATGACGACGAGTCGTTCCACGGTGCTCACGCGGCCTCTGGTCTCCCGCCCCCGGACTCCCGTCCCCGGTCTCCGGTCCCCCGCCGGGCCGGCCGGCCCGATGTCTGTTTCTGCATGTTAGTCGACATTGCCGACATGCGGCGGCCGGCCATAGCGTTCCGGAGGCGGCTCACCGCGGGTCCGGGAAGCGGAGCGGGAGCGGCCCGACGAACCCGAACCAGCACCGGAAGTGGGACTCCCATGCCGACGACGACCCTGCGCGAACTCAACGGCCTCGACGAGACGCCGGCCTCGCTCGCCGAGGCGACGCTGATCCTGATCGACTACCAGAACACCTACACCCGCGGCGTGATGGAGCTGGCCGGCTGGCAGGCCGCGCTCGACTCCGCCGCCGCCCTGCTGGCCCGGGCCCGGGCGGCGGGCGCGAAGGTCGTCCACGTCGTCAACGACGGCGGCGAGGGCACCCCGTACGACATCCGGGCGGAGATCGGCCGGATCCACCCGAGCGTGGCGCCGGCCGAGGGCGAGCCGGTCGTGGTCAAGCGGACCCCGGACGCGTTCCACGGGACCGACCTGGACCGGCACGTGGACGCCGCCGGGCACGAGGACGTCATCGTCGCCGGGTTCATGACCCACATGTGCGTCGCGTTCACCGCGGCGGGGGCCTTCCTGCGCGGCAACCGCCCCACCGTGGTCGCCGACGCCTGCGCGACCCGGCCGCTGCGGGCGGCGGGCACCGAGCTGTCGGCCGAGCACGTCCACCACGGCGCCCTCGCGACCATCGCCGACCTGTACGGGGTCGTCGTGGCGACCGGGGAATCCCTGCGCTGAGCCGGTCCGGCACCGGCTCCCGCGACAACCGGAACACACCGCGCGAGCGCGGCCTCTCCACCGAGGCCGCGCTCGTTCGCGTTCCACCCCGGAAATGCCTGACCGTCGGGCGCTCCAAACCCGGTATGCCCGAACGTTCACTCTATCGGGTACAGAGATCGCTTCGGAGTGCGTCCGGGCGCACCGCCCCACCTAACGTTGATCAGCGGGCGACAAGGGGATCCGTGCCGAGCTCCCCTTCGTGGCACATCGGATGACGATCCGTCATGACGATCACCAGTCCTTTTCACAAGAGGGAGGCTCTGCCATGTCCGTGGACACCCGACCGGAGAACCACGTGGGCACCGCGGCGGTACGGCCATGAGCCGGAGGGCCATGGACCGGATCATCAGTGGTCCGAGCGGCCTGGGAACGGCGGGCCTGCGCCTGGGGCGGCGCGAGGGCGCGCCGAAGCCCGGCGACCCCATCCCCGGCCTGTACTTCCACCCGATCGCCGAGCCCGATCCGGTGCGCTCCGCGGAGCTCAGCGAGCGGATCAAGGCCTGGGCGCTGGACGAGGTCGAGCTCTACCCGCCCGAGTGGGAGGACCAGTTCGACGGGTTCTCGGTGGCCCGGTACATGGTGGGCTGCCATCCCGACGCCCCGTCCACCGACCACCTGATGCTCGCCGCCCGGCTGATGGTCGCCGAGAACGCGGTCGACGACTGCTACTGCGAGGACCACGGCGGCTCGCCCGTCGGTCTCGGCGGGCGGCTGCTGATGGCGCACACCGCGCTCGACCCGCTGCACACCACCCCGGAGTACCAGCCGGCCTGGGAGGAGTCGCTCCACGCGGACGCCCCGCGCCGGTCGTACCGCTCCGCCATGGAGTACTTCGTCAACGCGGCGAGCCCGTCCCAGGCGGACCGGTTCCGGCACGACATGGCCCGCCTGCACCTCGGCTACCTCGCCGAGGCCGCCTGGGCCGAGACGGACCACGTCCCCGCGGTGTGGGAGTACCTGGCGATGCGCCAGTTCAACAACTTCCGCCCGTGCCCGACCATCACGGACACCGTCGGCGGCTACGAACTGCCCGCGGACCTGCACGCCCTGCCGGCCCTGCAACGCGTCATCTCGCTCGCCTCCAACGCGACGACGATCGTGAACGACCTCTACTCGTACACCAAGGAACTGGCCGGCCCCGGCCGGCACCTGAACCTGCCCGTGGTGATCGCCGAGCAGGAGGACCTCAGCGACCGCGACGCCTACCTGAAGGCGGTCGAGGTCCACAACGACCTCATGCGCGCCTTCGAGGCCGAGGCCGCCGCGCTGGCCGCGGCCTGCCCGGCCCCGACGCTGGTGCGCTTCCTGCGCGGCGTGGCCGTCTGGGTCGACGGCAACCACCACTGGCACCGGACCAACACCTACCGCTACAGCCTGCCCGATTTCTGGTAACCCGAGGAGCTGACCACCATGACCACTACCGACCTCCCCGCCCCGACCACCTCCACCATCCCCGGCCCGGCAACGCCCTACCAGGACGACATCGCGCGCTACTGGGACCACGAGGCCCGCCCGGTCAACCTGCGCCTGGGCGACGTGGACGGCCTCTACCACCACCACTACGGGATCGGCGACGTCGACCACGCCGCGCTGGGCGACCCGGACGACAGCGAGCGCGAGAAGAAGGTGATCACCGAGCTGCACCGGCTGGAGTCCGCCCAGGCCGACCTGCTGCTGGACCACCTGGGCCCGATCCGGCCCGAGGACACCCTGGTCGACGCCGGCTGCGGCCGCGGCGGCTCCAGCGTGATGGCCCACCAGCGCTTCGGCTGCAAGGTCGAGGGCGTCACCCTGTCCGCCAAGCAGGCCGAGTTCGGCAACCGGCGGGCCAAGGAGCTCGGCATCGAGGGCTCGGTCCGCGCGCAGGTCTGCAACATGCTCGACATGCCGTTCGCGACCGGCTCGATCGCGGGCTCGTGGAACAACGAGTCCAGCATGTACGTCGACCTGCACGACCTCTTCGCCGAGCACTCCCGCGTGCTCGCCGTCGGCGGCCGGTACGTGACGATCACCGGCTGCTGGAACCCCGCCTACGGGCAGCCGTCGAAGTGGGTCTCCCAGATCAACGCGCACTTCGAGTGCAACATCCACTCCCGCCGCGAGTACCTGCGCGCCATGGCCGACAACCGGCTGGTGCCGCAGGCCGTCATCGACCTCACGCCGGCGACCCTGCCCTACTGGGAGCTGCGCGCCACCTCCTCCCTCGTCACCGGCATCGAGGAGGCGTTCATCTCCTCCTACAAGGACGGCTCGTTCCAGTACGTCCTGATCGCCGCCGACCGGGTCTGACCCGCTCCCCCGACCGGGCCGCGGCGGGCGCCCCCACCGCCTGCCGCGGCCGGCCCGTTCCGTGCGCCACTGGGCGGGTTCGTCCCGGTCTCGTCACCGTCGTGTCACACCCGGCCGACCGCGGAACCGGGGCCCGGACGCCGGTGTGTAAGGGGCTGGTGCCGGCGCAGGGCCGGCACCTCTCCATCCTCTCGGGGGGCGCCATGCAGTCGACGCAGTACACGCAGAACGGGAAGAAGGCCCGCAGAGCCGCGGTGGCCGTGGTCGCGGCGGCCACGGCCACCCTGGTGGTCACGGCCTGCGGGCCCGGGGACGACGGGCCCGGAACGACCGGGGCCCCGTCGGCGGCGGTGACCGCCTCGACCGTGCCGGGCGCCACGGCGCCGGTCAGCGCGCCCCCGGCAGCCACGGCCAAGCCCAGCACGCCGCCCGCCGCCCCGGCCACCGGCCCCGCCTCCGCGAGCGCCGCGGCGCCGGCCTGCACGGCGGGCGAACTGAAGGTGGACGCGCACCAGGCGAAGCAGCGGCCCGACGGCACCGGGACGGGTGCGGCGATCGTCGGCTTCACCAACACGTCCGGACACCCGTGCACCCTCCAGGGCTTCCCGACGGTGGCCGGAGCGGCCAACGGCTCCCCGGACCGCAACGCCCCGCTGACGGTGACCCACACCGGCTCCGCCGCCCCGGTCCGGCTGGCGCCGGGCGGCAAGGCCTGGGTGAAGCTCACCTTCGTCCAGGTCCAGGGCGAGGCCGACGGCTACTGCGTCTCCGGGACCACGCCGGTCGTCTACCCCACCCTCGTGCTGGGCCTGCCGGGCGCGGGTGCCCACCAGGTCGCCCTGGACGACGGCTCGATCGCCGAGTGCGACAACAAGGTGACCACCACCCCGGTGCTGGCGACCCGTCCGTCCTGACCGCTCCGACCGCCCCGCTCCGACCGCCCCGCCCTGACCGCGCCCGGGGGTCCGTCGGTCGGCCCCGCCCGTCAGGACCGCCGGGCGGGCCCGCCCAGGATGGCCGGGTCCTCGGCGAGTTCGGCCAGCAGGGCGTCCAGCTTGGTCCGGTCCACCGAGGGCATCACGAAGACGTGCACGTAGCTGCGCCGGGTGGACTCGTCACCGGGGACCATCAGCACGTCCTGCGAGGAGAGCGACCACTTCGCCACCAGCTCCGGGCTGGGCTTGCGGAAGCGCACGGTGACGGCGCCCGGGGTGCGGGCCGGCCACAGCTCGACGCCCGTCTCCCGCTCGATCTCGCGCAGCCGGCGCTCCAGGTAGCCGGCCAGCTCCTGGGCGGTGCGGATCCGGTCCACCTGGTCCTGGTAGGAGTGCCGGGACAGGTGGTCCCAGATCACCAGCGGGGAGAACCCGTTGCGGGAGCCGGCGAAGGTGGTGTCCGGCGCGCCGATGTAGTCCGGCTGCGACGGCGGCGAGATCTGGTACTTCACCTTCGTCATGTAGATGCCGCACGGCCACGGGGCGCCGGCCCACTTGTGGCCGCTCATGGCTATCGAGGAGACCATGTCGACCTCGCCGGACTCCCGGGTGGGCAGCCGGAGGCCGAAGTCGAACTCCGGCAGCTCCGCCTCCGGGGTCCAGCCGTACGCCGGGTCCTGCGAGGCCATCCGCAGGAAGGGCGCGTAGCCCGCGCCGAGGGCGCCGTCCACGTGGATCCAGAAGCCGCGGCGCACGTCGACCAGCGGCTCGCCGGTCCGCGGGTCGGTGCCGTGGACCACCTCGCGCCGGACCAGCCCGTGCCGCTCGAAGATCGGCAGCAGGCGCTCGCAGACCTTCCGGACGTCGTCGTGGGCGCCCTTGAAGGTGCTGCCCAGGTTGAGGTTGACGAAGACCGGGTGGCCGTGCGCGGCGAAGAACTCGACCAGCACCGCCAGCGCGTCGACGTCGACCTCACCGGGGCCGTCCCAGGACAGGCCGGAGGGGCCGGCGGCGGAGGGCACCTCGGTGGGCCACTCGCGGCGCCCGGTGACCGGGTCGGTGAGCGGGCACTCGTCCGGGTACAGCTCCTGGCCGACGGCGTGGAAGGTCTCGACGCCCAGCACCCGCACGGCCTTGGCGAAGGAGTAGTGGGTGTCCTCGGAGTAGAACGCGACCGGGCGGTGGGCGTTCGGGTTCTGCCGGTCGGGCGTGGCCCGGACGTACCGCAGGGCGTCGAACGGGGCGGTCGGCGGCTGGATCAGCGCCTTGCCGCTCAGGTAGTCCCGGGCGTTCCAGAGCGCGTACATGTTGCCCTCGGTCGAGCCCATGGACAGCATGTAGCCCCAGTAGGACTCCGGGTCGGCGGGGTCGTGCGGCCGCTCGGCGTGCCACAGCTTCGCGTAGTAGTCGAGCACCGCGCGCTCGACGACCTTGGTGTTCGGCTTGTAGCCGCCGCTCTGGAACGGGTCGCCGAGGTTGTTGATGTTGTTCGGCATGAACCGGGCCAGGTCCAGGGCGCAGCCCTGCATCTCCTGGGTGGCCTGGTAGCCGACCAGGTGCTTGCGCTTGCGCGTGAGGTACTCGTCGACCGTGTCGAGGGCGCGCAGGCGCCGGGCGTCGTCCAGCCCGGCCGCGGGGAGCGCGAAGTCGGCGTCGTCCAGCTCCGGCCCGGGATCGACGGCGGGCACCGGCTCGACGACGGACACCGGGTCGACGGCGGTCGCGGCGGCGAAGGTGGCGGTCGGGCTCATGGGCGCGGCACTCCGGGGTCGCTGGTCGGCCGGTCCGCGAGCGGGAACGGCGGGAGGGGCGTTCGCCGCTCGCGGCCAGGATGGAACTTTTCGATGCCGGACGGAAGGTCTCCCGAACAAGATTCGGAAGATGATCACTTTGCCTTGCGGATCGACGGAAACGGCTGGAATCCTGGGCGGCATGCCGAACAATCCGCAGGCCCGCCGCGCGCCCGTCGACGACGTGGACCGCGCGATCATCCGCGCGCTCGCGGACAACGCCCGGATGCCGAACAACGCCCTGGCCGAGGCGGTGGGCATCGCCCCCTCGACCTGCCTGGCCCGCGTGCGGGCCCTCCAGGAACGCGGGGTCATCCGCGGCTTCCGGGCCGAGGTCGACCCCGCCGCGATCGGGCTGCCGCTGCAGGCGATGATCTCGGTCCGGCTCCGGGCGCACACCCGCGAGCAGAACGAGAGCTTCCGCTCCACCGCCCCCGACCTGCCCGGCGTCCTGGCGGTGTTCCACATGGCCGGGTCCGACGACTACCTGCTCCACGTCGGCGTGGCCGGCCCCGAGGGCCTGCGCGACTTCGTCGTGGACCACCTCACCACCCACCCGGCGGTGGCCCAGACCCGGACCAACCTGATCTTCGAGCAGATACCGGGCCGCCGGTACCTCGCACCGGAGTGGTGACGGCGGCACGGCCTCCGTGGGCGCTGCCCCGGCCCGGCGTCGCGGTCGGCCGAGCGGGTGGCGAGCGGGCGGGAGGCGTGGCGTCCGGGACGGTTGCGGGTACGGCGGTGCGCATGACCGGAATCACGCTCACGAGCACGGCCTTCGCCGACCACTCCGCCATCCCCCGCCGCCACAGCATGGAGGGCGACAACGTCTCGCCCCCGCTGAGCTGGTCGGGGGTGCCGGACGGCGCGACGGAGCTGGTGCTGCTCTGCGAGGACCCCGACGCGCCCGGCGGCACCTTCCTGCACTGGCTGGTCACCGGCATCGACCCGGCCAGTTCCGGCGTGCCGGAGGGCGCGGCCCCACGGGGCGGGCACCAGTGGCCGAACGGCTTCGGCCGGGTCGGCTGGGGCGGCCCCATGCCGCCGCCCGGCCGCCCGCACCACTACGTCTTCCGCCTGTCCGCCCTCTCCGAGCCGCTCCCCCTGCACGGCCGCCCGACGTCCGAGGCGGTGCACCGGGCGTTGAAGGACAGGGAGCTGGCCGGCGGCAAGCTCACCGGCACCTACCGGCGCTGATCCGGGCGCACGGGTCAACGCCCGAGCGTCGGAACGGCCTAGGCGAACGCCTTGGCCTGCCAGTAGCCGAACGGCCGGAGCGGGTCGTCGCCGTCGAGCGTCCACGGCCAGGCGGTGACCGTGTCGCCGATCAGCTCGAAGGCGCCGGTGCTCTCCCGCGCGCGGCCGGCCTGGACCAGCGCGAAGGCGAGCAGGTTGAGGTCGGCCAGGGCGGCCGCGTGCCGGAGGTGGCCGGCCCGGGGCCATTCGGCCACCGCGGTGCCCAGCACCCGGGTGGCCCGGGCGCTCGCCCACTGGCGGCGGACCAGCAGGGCCTCGACGCCGCCCTGCGCGGTGGTGCGGGCGTACTCGTCGACCAGCGCGGTGAGTTCCACACCCACGGCCGGTGCGTTCGACGGGACTCCCGCGCGGACCGACTCCACGAAGTCCAGCTGGCTGCTGCGCGAGCCGCGCTCCTCCGGGGACAGGTAGCGCAGCATCTGCAGGTGCGCCTCGCGGTTCCACGGGTCGCGCGCGGTCACCTCGTGCCAGACGGCGAACGTGTCGCGCGACTCGGCGCGGATCAGGCGCAGGATGCCGAGCAGCACCACCCAGGGAGTGGGGTCGTCGGGGGCGGCGTCGGCGGCGCGGTAGCAGTTGTCGGCGGCGGCCCGGGCGTCCTCCATCCGTCCGGCCTGCCGGCCGCGGCACAGCTCGACCCACGCCTCGAACACCAGCGGGTCGACGCCGTTGCTCCGGCGCAACCGCCAGGACCGGGCGAGCCCCGAGGGCGCGGCGGCCTCGGCGAGCACGGCGAGGCGGTGCGTCCGACGGTCCCAGTCCGTACCGGTCTCCCGCAGGAGCCGCTCGATCTGGTCGATCTGAATGCCGCCCTGTCCAGGAATTCCGGGGCCATTCAGCTGCCGTCGGACCCGCCCGAGTTCGGCGTCGTCGAGTTCCGGCCGAATGCGCGGGCCGGAGGCGCGGAATCTTCGAAGGATCGACACGCGCCGCAGCCTAGGCCTCCACCCGAATGTCGGACACCCCCCGAAGGGGAATTGTTATTTCCCGGTGCTTTCCGGCCCCGACGCTTCCGGGGCGACTTCGGTGAACCTACGCTTCCGTACCGCGACCGGTAGGGGCTTTCGTGACGAATATGAGTGTGCCTCAGAAATTCCGTTCCGCCGTCGGGGTGCGCCTTCCCGCCGGAGGACGGAGCATGTAGCCGACGAGCGGAGCAGCCATGAGCAACGAGGGTCCCGCCCCGGGTACGGGCGAGCTGGTCGTGCTGAGCAACGTCAACAAGCACTTCGGTGAGCTCCACGTGCTCCAGGACATCGACCTGACCATCGCCCGCGGCGAGGTGGTGGTGATCATCGGGCCGTCCGGCGGCGGGAAGTCCACGCTGTGCCGCGCGATCAACCGGCTGGAGACCATCGACTCCGGCGAGATCGTCATCGACGGCCGGCCGCTGCCCGCCGAGGGCCGCGAGCTCGCCGCGCTGCGGGCCGACGTGGGCATGGTGTTCCAGTCCTTCAACCTGTTCGCGCACATGACCGTGCTGCGCAACGTGACGCTCGGCCAGATCAAGGTCCGCGGGAAGGACCGCAAGGCCGCCGAGGAGCGGGCACGCCGGCTGCTGGAGCGGGTGGGGGTCGCCTCCCAGGCGGACAAGTACCCGGCGCAGCTCTCCGGAGGTCAGCAGCAGCGCGTCGCGATCGCCCGGGCGCTGGCCATGGAACCGAAGATCATGCTCTTCGACGAGCCGACCTCCGCGCTCGACCCGGAGATGATCAACGAGGTGCTGGAGGTGATGCGCCAGCTCGCCCGGGACGGGATGACCATGGTCGTCGTCACCCACGAGATGGGGTTCGCCCGTTCGGCCGCCAATCGCGTGGTGTTCATGGCGGATGGCCGGATCGTGGAGGAGACGACACCCGACCGGTTCTTCAGCGACCCGCGCAGCGAGCGGGCCAAGGACTTCCTCTCGAAGATCCTCCACCACTGACCGGGACCATTGAGCACGAGGAATGATCACCATGAAGCTTCACCAGGTCACGGTCGCGGCCGCCGCCGCGCTCGTGCTGTCGCTGACCGCCGCCGGCTGCGGGTCCGACGGCGGTGGCGGGACGGGCGGCGGGACGAGCGGCGCCACGGGCGCTGCCACGAGCGGCGCCACGGGCGGTGCGACGGGCGGCGGCAAGAAGATCACCGTCGGGATCAAGTTCGACCAGCCGGGCATCGGCCTGAAGACCCCCGACGGCAAGTACACGGGCTTCGACGTGGACGTGGCCACGTACGTCGCCAAGCAGCTCGGCCACAACCCCGAGGACATCGTCTGGAAGGAGGCGAAGAGCGCCGACCGCGAGACGCTGCTCCAGCGCGGCGACGTCGACTTCATCGCCGCCTCGTACTCGATCACCCCCGCGCGCTCGGAGAAGGTCGACTTCGCCGGCCCCTACCTGCTGGCGCACCAGGACGTGCTGATCCGGGCGGACGACGACTCCATCAAGACGCCCGCGGACCTGAACAACAAGAAGCTCTGCTCGGTCACCGGCTCCACCTCGGCGCAGAACGTCAAGACGAAGATCGCGCCCAACGCCCAGCTCCAGGAGTACGGCGGCTACTCGGAGTGCCTGACCGGCCTGGAGAACAAGGTCATCGACGCCCTGACCACCGACGACTCGATCCTCGCCGGCTACGCCGCGCAGCCCCAGTTCAAGGGCAAGTTCAAGCTCGGCGGCTTCAAGATGAGCAACGAGAACTACGGCATCGGCGTCCAGAAGGGCAGCGAGCTCAAGGCGCAGATCAACACCGCCCTGGAGAAGATGGTCCAGGACGGCTCCTGGGACGCGGCCGTGAAGAAGAACTTCGGCCCCGCCGACTACCACAACGAGCCCGCACCGCAGATCGGCGTCATCGTCAGCTGAGGCGGAGCGCCGGGAGGTACGCCGTGTTCGACTTTCTCGAGGGCTACAACCTGCTGGGCGCCTTCTGGGTGACGGTGCAGCTCACCTTCTACTCCGCCGTCGGGTCGCTGATCTGGGGCACCGTGCTGGCCGCCATGCGGGTCAGCCCGGTGCCGCTGATGCGGGGCTTCGGCACCGGCTACGTCAACGTGGTCCGGAACATCCCGCTCACGGTGATCATCGTCTTCACCTCGCTGGGCCTGTTCCAGACCCTCGGCGTCACGCTCGGCGCGAACGACTTCAAGACGATCGACTTCCGGCTCGCCGTGCTCGGTCTGATCGCCTACACCTCGGCGTTCGTCTGCGAGGCGCTGCGGTCCGGCATCAACACGGTGCCGATCGGCCAGACCGAGGCGGCGCGGGCGATCGGCCTGCGGTTCCCGCAGGTGCTGATGCTCATCGTCCTGCCGCAGGCCTTCCGTTCGGTGGTGGGCCCGCTCGCCAACGTGCTGATCGCCCTGACCAAGAACACCACGGTGGCGGCGGCGATCGGTGTCGCCGAGGCCGCGGCGCTGATGCGGGTGATGATCGAGAACGAGGCCCAGCTCATCCTCATCTCGGCCATCTTCGCGTTCGGCTTCATCTGCCTCACCCTCCCGGCCGGGCTGTTCCTCGGCTGGGTCGGCCGGAAGGTCTCGGTGAAGCGGTGAAGGAGTCGACCGTCCTGTACGACGTGCCGGGGCCGCGGGCCAAGCGGCAGAACGTGCTCTACACGGCGCTGTTCCTGGTCGCCCTCGCCGCGCTGCTCTGGTGGGTGGTGCAGAGCCTCGCCCACAAGAACCAGCTGGAATGGGTCAAGTGGCGGCCCTTCTTCACCGACTCCCGGGCCTGGGAGACGTACCTGCTGCCCGGGCTCAAGAACACCCTGATCGCCGCCTCGCTCGCGATGGTGATCGCGCTGCCGCTCGGCGCGCTGTTCGGCATCGCCCGGCTCTCCGACCACCGGTGGATGCGCGGCGCGGCCGGCACCGTCGTGGAGTTCTTCCGCGCCATCCCGGTGCTGATCCTGATGCTCTTCGCGAACGCGGCCTACGCCAAGTTCACCGACGTCAGCCCCGACAGCCGGCCGCTGTACGCCGTGGTCACCGGTCTCGTCCTCTACAACGCCTCGGTGCTCGCGGAGATCGTCCGGGCCGGGATCCTGGCGCTCCCCCGGGGCCAGACCGACGCCGCCAAGGCGATCGGCCTGCGCAAGGGCCAGGTGATGCGCCACGTGCTGCTGCCGCAGGCGGTCGCCGCGATGATGCCGGCGATCGTCAGCCAACTGGTCGTCATCGTGAAGGACACCGCGCTGGGCGGCGCGCTGCTCGGGTTCTCCGAACTCCTGGCCTCGGTACGCCCGATGAGCGCGAACTACGGGGCGAACACCATCGCCTGCTTCACCGTCGTCGCCGTGATCTTCGTCGTCCTGAACATCGCGCTCACCTCGTTGGCGAACTGGCTGGAGGGCCGGCTCCGGCGCGGCAAGCGGTCCACCGGCGCGGTGGTCGGCGCGGGCACGGTCGAGGAGCTGGCCACCCCGGGCGAGCACGTCGGCCGTGAGGACCTCGGAGGGGCCGGCGAGTCCTCCTGAGCCCGGCGCCGGCGGGTTCGGGCTCCTCCGCGCCCGCCGGGGTCAGGGGGCGGCGGGCGGGACCGGCGCCGTCCGCGGCGCCGCCGACTCGGCGATCCCGGTCACCACCGCGCCCCCTCGCGCTCGGCACGCCGTCCTTCGTCGCCGCCGTCCTGCCGCAGGGCCTCTCCCGACTGCCCCCCGCCGCCGAACGACGGGGGCGGGCCGCGACGACCCGCGGTCCGGCCCCGGGCCTCCTCGCCGGCACCGGTCGCGGAAGGCCGGCTTCCGGCCAGGGGCGGCGCCGCCGGTTCGTCGCGCGGGCTGTTCCGCGTTCCCGCCGGGTGCCGTAGCGTGACGGCATGAACACGGACCCGGGCGCCCGGCACGACGTCGTGATCGTCGGCGGCGGACACAACGGACTGGTGGCGGCGGCGTACCTCGCGCGGGCCGGGTACCGGGTGCTGGTGCTGGAGCGGCTGCCGCGGGTCGGCGGGGCGGCCGTGTCGGCCCGGGCGTTCGCGGGCGTGGACGCCCGGCTGTCGCGGTACTCGTACCTGGTCAGCCTGCTGCCCCGGCAGGTCGTGCGCGACCTCGGGCTACGGCTGGACCTGCGGCGCCGCCGGATCGCCTCCTACACCCCCACCGTCCGGGACGGGAAGCCCACCGGGCTGCTGGTGGACGCGGCCGACCCCGGCCGCACCCGCGACTCGTTCCGGGCACTGACCGGTGGAGAGCGGGAGTGGGAGACCTGGCAGCGCTTCTACGCGACCACCGGGGAGCTCGCCCGGCGGGTGTTCCCGACGCTCACCGAGCCGCTGCCCTCCCGCGCCGAACTGCGCCGGCGGATCGCGGACGAGGCCGCCTGGGAGGCCCTGTTCGAACGGCCGCTCGGCGAGACGATCGAGCGGACCTTCGCCGACGACCTGGTGCGCGGAGTGGTCCTCACGGACGCGCTGATCGGCACCTTCACCCACGCCCACGACCCCTCGCTGCTCCAGAACCGCTGCTTCCTCTACCACGTGATCGGCAACGGGACCGGCGACTGGGACGTCCCGGTCGGCGGGATGGGCGCGGTGACCGGCGCCCTGGCCGAGGCCGCGCTGGCGGCCGACGCCGAGATCCGGACCGGCTGCGAGGTCACCGCCATCGCCACCGACGGCGGCGGCGAAGCCGAGGTGTCGTACCGCCACCGGGACGGGGAGGCGACGGCGGTGGGCCGCCGGGTGCTCGTGAACGCCGCCCCGGCGGTCCTGGACCGGCTGCTGGGCGAGGAGCCCGGGCCCGCGCCGGAGGGCGCCCAGCTGAAGGTCAACATGGTGCTGCGCCGGCTCCCCCGGCTCCGGGAGGCCGGCGCGGATCCGCGGGACGCCTTCGCGGGCACCTTCCACATCGCCGAGGGCTACCGGCAGCTGGAGACGGCCTACGCCGAGGCCGCGGCGGGCCGGCTGCCCTCGGCGCCGCCGTCCGAGATCTACTGCCACACCCTCACCGACTCGTCGATCCTCGGGCCCGAGGCGGTCCGGCAGGGCCTGCACACCCTCACCCTGTTCGGACTGCACCTGCCCGCGCGGCTGTTCACCGACCCGGCGGCCAAGGAGCGCGCGCTGGCGGCGGCCCTGGCGCAGCTCGACGAGGTGCTCGCCGAGCCGATCGCCGACTGCCTGGCGACGGACGCCGCCGGGGCGCCCTGCCTGGAGGCCAAGACGCCGTTGGACCTGGAGCGGGAGGTCGGCCTGCCGGGCGGGCACATCTTCCACCGCGACCTCGCGTTCCCCTTCGCCACCGAGGAGCCGGACGGCGCCGCCGCCCGCTGGGGCGTGGCGACGGCGCACCGCGAGGTCCTGCTGTGCGGCGCGGGCGCGATCCGCGGCGGCGGCGTCAGCGGCATCCCGGGCCACAACGCGGCCCGGGCCGTCCTGGAGGACCTGGGCCGCTAGCGCGGAGCCCGCGGTCGTCCCGTCGCGCGGGCGGCGGGGTCAGCGGACCGGCAGGTCCAGGGCGGACGGGTCGGCGGCGGTGGAGCCGAAGGTCACCGTGCTGCCCGACGGGGTGAGACCGCCGTACAGGGCGTCCCGGGTGCCGAGCACCAGGGCGAGCCGGTGGCCGGCGGGCAGGTCGTAGGCGGTCGCGAAGAGCGTGACGTCCAGCGGGAACGGCTGCCCCGGCGTCCGCCCGGACCAGCTCTGCGGCGCGTGCGAGATCAGCCGGCCGACGCCGAGCGCGTTCACGTCGTACAGGTAGGCGACGACCGTGCCCTGCGCGGCGGACGCGGTGACCGTGGTGTGCACCCGGGCGGCGCCGCGCACGGAGAGGCCCTGCGGGTACGGCGACGACTGCCGGACGGCGGCGGCGGAGCGGTCGAGCAGCGGGACGACCACGGTCGGCGGCCGGCGCAGCGCCTGGTCGAGCATCCCGGAGACCAGGGCGATGCCGCCGCGGGCGCCGGAGGCGGTGTCGCCGAGCACGGTCGTCCGCCAGTCACCGGTGGCCGCCCCGCCGAGGGTGTCGGCGCCGATCGCCAGGCGGTCGGTGCGGGAGCTGACGGACCGCCAGTCCGGGTGGCTCTCGTGCCCGCCGCCGGGGCGGACCTCCAGGTCAACGGGCTGCCGCTGCCCGCCGGGGGCTCCGGCGCCGCCCCCGAGGTGCTCGTCCAGCCAGGACCGGGCGCTGTCCCAGGCGGCGTTGGAGAGGCCGAGCAGGCCGGTGAACTCCTGGCTCGCGTGGTCGCCCGGGCGCAGTTCGAGGCGCTTGGGCACGGTCAGCCGCTGGTAGAAGTCGGTGATCTGGCCGGGGTTGAAGAAGCTGTCGCCCCAGGCGTTGGCCAGCAGGACGGCGGTGCCGTTGGCGTTGATCCGGTCCAGGTAGCGCGCCGGGGAGCGGGTGTCCGCCCAGCGGATGACGTCGGGCAGGTCGCGGTTCGCGGCGAGGTCGTCCAGCATCCGGCTGAACTCGGGACTCCGGCGGCCGGTCGGGGCCTGGATCCCGGCGAGCACGGCGGCCGCCTGGAGGTGCCGGGTCTGCCCGCTGTACAGCGAGTCGGTCAGATCGGCCCAGCCGCTCAGCGAGGCGACGGCCTTGATCCGCGGGTCGAAGGCCGCGCCGAGCAGGGTCAGGCCGCCGCCCAGCGAGAGCCCCACCATGCCGACCCGCTGCGGGTCCGCCGGCGTGTGCGCGAGCGCCCAGTCGATCACCGTGGAGATGTCGGCCACGTCCTTCGGCCCGGCGACGTCGACCTCGCCCCCGGAGCCCCAGAAGCCCCGCACGGTGTAGGTGACGACGACGTACCCGGCGGCGGCCAGCGCGCGCCCCTGGGCGACGTACTCCAGGTCGTTCTGCCCCCAGCTGGCCGGTTGCACCACCAACGGGTACCGCCCCTGCGGGTCGGCCCCCGGCGTGCCGGGAGCCGGGGTGAACACGTCGGCCTTGAGCACGACGCCGTCCTTCGCCGGGACGTCGGCCAGCCGGAACGACCCGACGCCGAACGCCGAGGCGGCCGCGGCGGGCGGGGAGTCCGCGGCCGCGGCGGGCTGCGCGACGGCGGCCCCGCCGAGGGCGAGCGCCGCCGCGACCACGGCGCTCGCCGTCCGGCGTGCACGGCTGGGGCGGGGTCGTTCCATCACTGCTCTCCATCTGCTCGCGGACCGCTCGGCAGCCCGTTCCGGGCCCGCGCGGGGGACCACTCGGGCCGCTCCGACCACTCGGGCCACTCCGACCACGTGACCCACTCGGAGCACTCGACTGCCGGGAGCCAGCAGCCTAACGAGCTGACGGACGTTCAGAGGAGCGGCCGGTCAGCCAAATTACTGGCCGGTAATGCACCCTCGGTGACACCCGGGCCACCGCCCGGCCACGCCGCCGGCGCCGACCACCCCACCTGGCGCGTCACGCCCCGTAGCGGTTTACTGGGAGTGAGCAGGGCAGGAGACGGAGGCCCGGCGATGGAATGTCCCCACGAACCCGGATTCCACGCTGAGGTCCGCGAGCGCTACGCCGTCGCGGGGGCGGAGATCGCCCGACTGCTGCGCGCCGCGCCCGAGGACCAGTGGAACGCACCCACTCCCTGCCGGGACTGGGACGTGCGCACCCTGGTGAACCACCTTGCCGCCCAGCACCTCTGGGTGTGCCAGGCGGTCGCGGGCTACACCCCGGCGCAGATCGGCCACCGCTTCGAGGGCGACGTCCTCGGCCGCAACCCCCGCGGCGTGTGGGCGATGGCCGTGGAGAGCGCCGTGCGCGCCCTCAACGTCGCCGGCGCCATCGACCTGCTGGTCCACGTCCCCTACGGGATGCGCGACGTCGGCGGCTACGCCCGCGAGCTCACCGCCGAGACCGTCGTGCACGGCTGGGACCTCGCCCGCGCCCTCGGCGAGAGCGGCCGCATGCCCCCGGGTGCCGCCCGCTACGCGCTCGCGGAGTTCCGGAGCTACCGCGACCTCGCCGGCACCGGCCGCTTCGACCCCCCGCTCCCCACGCCGCCGGGCGCCGACGCCCAGGACCTCCTCCTCACCCTCACCGGCCGCGACCCCCTCTGGTCCACCGAGCGCCTCTGAGGCCCCCACCGACTCCCCCGCCCGGACGCACCGCCGTCCGGGCCTCCTTTCGCCCTCCGGCGGTCACGCGGTGTCGATACCCGGCGGGCGCTGCGTGAGGGCTGTGGTGCGGGCCACCGCGAGGCCGTCCGCCACCCCACCCTTCCCGCACGCGCCGCCGACCGACCGTCACCCGCCGTCGACGATGTGCCCGGCCTCACAGCGGCAATGCTGTGGCGCGGGCCACTTCCCCACCGTCTTCGATCTTGAAAAAACGGGCATTTGCCTTCAAAACCGCCCATTTCCTTGATCCTTACAGCCGGTAACACCACCCTGACGTGCCCAAACCTGCGAATCCTTGAAACCCCCACCACCACCCCCGTACCTTCGAACCCGTTGCACCGAGCACACCACCCCGGCCACACCGCCCAGGGCAGGAAGTGCCCGACCACACCAGCGACGCACCCCCGAAACCCACGGCCCCCCACGGCCTGGTTCCGCGCGCCCGCATCCCCTCCGAAAGGACCCCCATGACCTTCCGTCACGAGACCACCACCGCCACCACCGCCACCAAGCGCCGCAACCGCGTCCGCATGGCACTCATGGCCGGGGCCCTCACCGCCCTGCCGGTGGCCGGCCTCGTCACGGCCAACGCCGCCTCCGCCGCCCCCGCCACCGTCTGGGACAAGGTCGCCCAGTGCGAGGCCACCGGCAACTGGGCCATCAACTCCGGCAACGGCTTCTACGGCGGCCTCCAGTTCACCTCCAGCACCTGGGCCGCCTTCGGCGGCACCGCCTACGCCCCCCAGGCCCACCAGGCCACCAAGGCCCAGCAGATCGCCATCGGCGAGAAGGTCCTCGCCGCCCAGGGCCCCGGCGCCTGGCCCGTCTGCTCCGTCAAGGCCGGCCTCACCAAGTAACACCCCCGGCTCCGAGCAGCCACCCCCGGCCGGTCAACGGGAGGCCTCCACCTCCTCGGCCGGCAGCCGGCCGGAGCGGACCGCGGCGAGCAGGGCCCGGTGGTCCCGCTCGTTCTGGTCGGCGTACGACTCGGCGAACACCGCCAGCGCGCGGTCGAACGACTCCCCGCGGCCGAGGTAGGCGGCGATGGCGATCCGGTCACCCGACCTGGCGTGCGCGCGGGCCAGGGTGGCGCCGCACAGCTCGCCGAACGCCCGCATGCCCTCCGGCACCATGTCCTCCGCGACGGCGATGCCCTTCCAGTCGCGCAGCTGGCGGACGTAGAAGTCGCGGCGCCGGCCGTCGATCCCCTCGACCCGCTCCCAGCCGAGGAAGATGTCGCTGGTGGCCTGCATCAACCGTTGGCCGGAGACCACCCGCTCACCCTGGTTGGCGTACGGCCCGGCTCCGACGTGGGGGGCCAGCACCGACGTGTCGGCCTCCTTGGCCTGCAGGAACAACGGGTCGCCGCCGTCCCGGCCGAGCAGCAGGAAGATCCAGCAGCGGGTGCCGACACTGCCGACGCCGACCACCTTGCGGGCCACGTCCACCAGCCGGTAGTCCGCCAGCAGCGTGCCCCGGTCCGAGGACAGGGTGCGGGCGTAGCGCTCGATCAGGTCGCGGAACGTGCGTTCCAGCGCGCCGCGGGTGACGTCCGGCAGCAGGTCGGAGAGCGGTACGAGCAGCGGCGGGTCGGCGGCGATCCGGACCTCGCCGTCCACCGTCTCGGTGAGCTTCTCGAAGACCTGCAGGCTGTCGCGGGTGCGGGCCTTGGCCATGGCCCGGGCGAGGCGCTTCCGCCCGCGGTCCCGGACCCGGCCGACGGCCAGCTCCTGGAGGCGGTCCGCGTCCATCGAGGTGTACCAGACGTCGAGGTTGCGCAGGCCGGCGAACCGGCGCATCGCCTCCCGGTACGAGCGCACCGTGGACCGCACGATGTCCGAGCGCACGGCCGCGTCGAAGTCGTTGGCCCGCCCGGCGATGACCAGGCTGGCCGCCAGCCGTTTGACGTCCCATTCCCACGGGCCCGGCAGGGTCTCGTCGAAGTCGTTGATGTCGAACAGCAGGCGCCGCTCCGGCGAGGCCAGCAGCCGGAAGTTCAGCATGTGGGCGTCACCGCACAGTTGGGCCCTGATCCCGGAGTCCGGCGAACCCGCCAGGTCGGAGGCCATGATCGCGGCGGCGCCCCGGTAGAAGCGGAACGGGGACTCGATCATCCGGCCGTAGCGGATCGGCACCAGCTCGGGGACCCGGCGGGCCGACTGGGCCGCCAGGATGCCCAGGGGATCGGGCCGGCGCTTCGCGGGCTCCCACCCGGCGTGGCTCGACCGGGGCGCGCGGCGGCGGGCGTTCCTGCCGAGCGCCGCCCGTTCCTCGGGCGTGGCGTGCCGCACCGCGCGCATCGCCGTCGCGGACTCCTCGGGCATCGCAGGCCTCCTGACCGGGAGGTGACCACGGGGGTTGTTCGGCCGGGGGGCGGCACGGCCGCACCGTCGCGGCGGCGCCCCGGATCTGCGGGGCCGAGCGCATCTCCACCCTACGCCGCCGCCCCGAAAGCGCTCGCCGGCCGGCCTCAGGCGGTGGCCGGCTAGGAGCGGTGCCGCGCGGCGTACGGGTCGGCCGGCTCCCCCTCGGGTGCCTCCGCCTCCAGTTCGCGCCTGGCGGCCAGCAGTTCCCGGCGGACCTCGTCGCCGACCACCGGGAACTGGGGGTCGATCTTGATCAGCGCGTGGGCGAGCACCGCCGCGGCGCAGATGCGGGCGAACCACTTCCGGTCGGCCGGCACGACGTACCACGGCGCCCAGGGCGTGCTGGTGGCCGAGAGCATCTCGGAGAACGCCTCCTGGTAGTCGTCCCAGAAGCGGCGCTCCCGGACGTCGGCCGCGGAGAACTTCCAGTTCTTCTCGGGGAGGTCGATCCGCTTCAGGAAACGGGCGCGCTGCTCCTCCTTGGAGAGGTTCAGGAAGATCTTCACCACGGTGAACCCGTTGTCGGTGAGGTAGCGCTCCCAGTCGTTGATCTCCCGGTAGCGCCGCTCCCAGACGCCGGGCCCGCGGGCGGACTCCGGCAGCCGCTGCCGCTCCAGGAGTTCCGGGTGCACCCGCACCACGAGGACCTCCTCGTAGTGCGAGCGGTTGAAGATCGCGATCTCGCCGCGTGCGGGGAGCCGGTCGGCGTAGCGCCACAGGTAGTCGTGGTCCAGCTCCTCGGCGGAAGGCACCTTGAAGCTGCTGACCCGGACGCCCTGCGGATTGACGCCGCTCATGACGTGGCGGATGGTGCCGTCCTTGCCCCCGGCGTCGAGCGCCTGCAGGCAGAGCAGCACGCCGTGGGTGTTCTGGGCGGCCAGTCGCGGCTGGTACTCGGCCAGCAACGACACGCCGGCCTCCAGCAGTCGGGCGCCGTCGCGCTTCCGCATCCCCGCCTTGTACCGGGGGTCGAGATCGCGCAGGTCCACGCGCGTCCCCGGCTTCACCCGCAGCGGCTTGATGAACTTCGCGATGCGCCTGGCCCGCTTGTCCGCCATCCGAACCGGCCTCCTCCGCCCGCCCGTCCCGGCGGGCCTGGTTCCGAGGCTGGGCGGCCGGGCCCGATGCCGCAACCCCGCCTCGGCGCGCCGTACGCCGATCGGCGTAGGGCGGACGCGGCACCCGGCGGCGGGCCGTCAGCCCTCCGCGTTCCCGGTGTTCCCGGCGCTCCAGGACCGGTACGCCGCCACCGCCGCCGGCAGCGTGGGGAACACCCGGTCCGCCCCGATGGACTCGATGAGCCCGTACGCGTCGAGCTCCTGACGCAGGTCCTGCTTGACGCGCGCCAGGGCGAGGACGGTGCCGCGTCCGGCCAGCTCCTCGCGCAGCGCCTCCAACGAGTCCAGCGCGGTGATGTCCACCTCGACGTTGGCCTCGGTGTTGAGCACGAACCAGCGCACCGGGGCCGGCTGCCCGGCGACGGCGGCCAGCGCCCGCCGCCGGAAGTCCTCGGCGTTGGCGAAGAAGAGCGGCGAGTCGTAGCGGTAGACGAGCAGTCCGGGGATGGTGCGGGCGTCCGGGTAGTCGTCGACGTCGTGCATCCCGGCCACCCCGGGCACCAGGCCGAGCACCGCGTCGTGCGGCCGCGCCACCCGGGACAGCAGCTCGGCCACCGACAGCCCCACGGCCACCAGGACGCCGTAGAGGATGTCCAGGGCCAGGACGCCGACCAGGCACCCGAGCCCGAGCAGCAGTTCCCGGCGGCGGAACGCGGCCAGCCGCCGGAAGCCCGCGACGTCGATCATCCTGACCGCCGCGAAGACCACCAGGCAGCCCAGCACGGCCGACGGCGTGTGGGCGAGCGCCGGACCGAGGAACAGCAGCACGCCGACCACGACCACGCCCACCGCCAGTCCGTACAGCTGGCAGTGCGCGCCCGCGGACTTCGCCAGGGTGGTGCGGCTGGCGCTGCTGCTGACCGGGAACCCGTGCAGCACGCCGGTGCCCAGGTTCACCGCGCCCAGCGCCAGGAGCTCCTGGTTGGCGTCCAGGCGCTCGCCACCGCCGCGGGACTCGAAGGCACGCGCCGTCAGGATCACGTCGGTGTAGCCGACCAGGAGCACGCCGACCGCGGGCAGCACCAGGTCCTCGAAGGCGCTGAGGGACGGGAACTCGAAGCGCGGCAGCCCGGTGGGGATCTCACCGATCACCGCGATGCCGTGGTCGTCCAACCGGAACGCGGCCACCACCGCCGTGCCCAGGACCAGGGCCAGCAGCGGAACCGGTACGGCCCGCGGCAGGTACGCCGCGGCGAGGAACAGGAAGAGCAGCGTCACCGTGCTGAAGAGCACCGTGGCGGGATCGGCCTCGGAGACGTTCCGGAGGAAGGAGAACAGCTGCGGGAAGAAGTGCGAGCCCTCGGTCTCGACGCCGGTGAGCTTGGTCAGCTGGTCCACCATCATGATCAGCGCGACCCCGGCGAGGTAGCCGATCAGGACGGGCTGCGAGAGCAGGTCCGCGACGAAGCCCAGCCGGGCCGCCCAGGCGAGCACGAACATCATCCCGACCACGACCGCGAGCGCCGCCGCGAGCACCGCGTAGCGCTCGGGGTTCCCCGCCGCCAGCGGTCCCACCACGCTCGCCGTCATCAGCGCGGTCGTCGACTCGGGCCCGACCGACAGCAGCCGCGACGAGCCGAGGACGGCGTAGACGACGACGGCGGGCAGGACGGCCCAGAGCCCGGCCACCGGGTCCAGGCCCGCGACGGTCGCGTTCGCCATGACCTGCGGCACCGCGTAGGCGGCGACCGTGACACCGGCCACCAGGTCCGTGCGCAACCACGCGCGCCGGTACGACCGGAGCACCCGGAGACCCGGGAGCAGCCGCGCGACCCGACGCCGACCGCCGGCGGCCGGGTCGGTCGACGTGGTCATCGGCTCCCCTTCCCTCGGGGCACGGCCCGGACGAGAGGTCCGTCACAGCCGCCCGCCGCTACATCGTCGTGGCTCACCGGGGCCGCCGCCACGGGCCGCGCCCGAAAGGGTGAGCGGCGGGCCCTCGGCGGCCGCCGCGCCCCGCACACCGTCGGAGCGCGGCTCGGAGCCCGGCACGTGGTTGCCGTTCGACCCGGCGCCCGTGCCGGTGGCCTGGTTCGATCCACCGCCGGAGACGAGACCACTGGTGCGGTGGGCACCGGTCGAGAGCGAGGAGTTCACGCTCGCGTGGGGGTGGCCCGGGGGGTGCGGACCGTGACGCCCACGGTGTCGGCGTACGCGGTTCCGGGAGCGGCCGGCACCAGCAGGGCTCCCACGACCCCGCAGGGGGTGATCGGACCGGGGACACCCCCGCGGCGGAGCCCCTCCCCCACGCCGCTGATCCCGCGGGAGGGACCGGCGGTGACGTCACCTCACCACTGCGGCGATCGCCGCCAGCCCCAGCGGCAGGGCGGCGCCGAGCATGACGAGCCCGTCGTACTCGGCCGGCTCGCCCGACCGGGCGGAGGCGAGCAGCCAGACGGCCGTGAGCACGCCGGGGGAGGCCACGGCGCAGGCGATCAGGATCACGGCCGCCGCTTCGCGGGCGGAGGTCTCGTACGCCTCGCCCCACGCGAGCCGCACCGGGACGGTGGTGCCCCGCGGATACCTGGCCCGCGCGTCCGCGAGCACGATCGGGCGCTCCGCCCCGGTGGCCGGGGCGAAGGTGCCCGCGCACTCGTAGCCCGTCTTGCGGCCGTCGCCGTCGTCCCCGTCGTGGCACTCGGTCACCCGGACGACGCCTTCGGCCGGGCCCACGCCCGCGGTCGCCCGTACGCCGTCGCCCAGCAGCCACCAGGCGAACCAGCCGCTCGCGGCCAGCACCAGTGCGGCTCCGACGACCGCCAGAACACGCGTCAACTGTCTGAGCACTCCACCCCCCTCGATCCCCCGGCTCGGCCTTACCCGGGCGGGTGGCCGGACATGCCCCGGGCGGTTGGTCGTCGGGAGTGGCCGGCCGAGGGGCTCCGGGGGTCGCACGGCGCGCGCACCTCGCGCGTAGCCCGCGCGGACCGGGAGCCCCCGCCGATCGGCAGGGGGGCCGACCCGCCGAGTGTCCGGAATGCGGGGACCGATGCGGGATCAGCGGGCATGGTCTCTTACGCTACTGATCGGTCATCAGTTCGACGGATGGCCGACCAGCAAGTGAACCATCGAAGAACCAGGGGGAACCATGCGTCGACGCATGTCCGCGCTGACCGTCTCGGCCGTCCTCGCGGGTGGCCTGCTCCTCGCCGCCGCGCCCGCCCAGGCCGCTCCCGTCGAGGCCGCTCCGGCCGCCGCCGCCCGGGGCTCCATCTCGGTCAACATCCCCGAGCTGCAGGCCCAGGCCGCCAAGCTGCGCCAGCAGGCCCAGCGCCTGCGCAGCCAGGGCCACTTCCGGGAGGCCAACGTCGTGGACGCCCGCGCGGCCGCCATCGAGGCGCAGATCCGCCGCTACCTCGACTGCGAGCGCAGCCTCCACTGCTGACCCGCTCCCAGCGAACCCCCGCGGCACGGCGCTCCGGCGCCCGGCGCGGGGGTTCGCCGTTTCCCGGGCCCGGCCGAAATCGCTCCACCGGACCCGCGTGGCGGGACGCGACCGCGCGCCGGACGGGATCACGCGCCGGGACGGGATCGCGCGACCGCGTGGCACCGGAGGCACCGCGCACCCCGCGGTGCCTCCGGCACGCCCGGGGCCGCCCGCGTCAGGCCGCGGGGCCGGGCGTGGCGTGCAGGGCGAACAGCCGGACCAGGTCGTGGAAGGCGTAGCGGCCCCGGTCCGGGGAGTCCAGCATCCCCGCCTGGGCGAGCCGTTCGAGGATCAGGCCCGCGGCGGGCTCCGGGACGCCCAGGGCGGCGGCCGCCTCCGGCAGGGAGCGGACCGGGAGGGCGGCGAGCCGCGGGAGCGCCGCGGCGAGGTCGTCCGGCAGCAACCGGTGGCCGCGGCGGAGCTCGGCCTCGACGGCGAGCCCCCCGACGCGCAGCTCGGCGAGCCGGCGGCGCTCGTCCCGCAACCGGTCGGCGACGGCGGCGACGCTCCAGGCGGGCCGGGCCGCGAGCTTGGTGGCCGCGACGCGCAGGGCGAGCGGGAGCCGCCCGCAGGCCGCCGCGATGTCGGCGGCGGCCTGCGGCTCGGCGGCGATGCGGGAACGACCGGCCACGGCGGACAGGAACTCCACCGACTCCTCCGGCGTCAGGCGCCCCAGGTGCACGGCGGGCGACCCGGCGAGCCCGCTCAGCCGCCCGCGAGCCGTGACGAGGACGGCGGAGGCCGGGTCGCCCGGCAGGAGCCGGCGCACCTGCTCCTCGTCCCGGGCGTCGTCGAGCACGACCAGGACCCGCCGCCCGGCGAGGAGCGCCCGGTAGCGCTCCGCACGTTCCGCCGCCTGCCCCGGGATCTCCTCGGCGGGCACGCCGAGCGCGCGCAGGAAGCCCGCCAGTACGTCGGCGGGCGCGGCGGGTTCGCGCCCGGAGCCGCCCAGCTCCGCGTAGAGCTGGCCGTCGGCGAAGGCCCCGCGAACGGTCCGGGCGGCCCGGACGGCCAGGGTGGTCTTGCCGACTCCCACGCCACCCGACACCACCACGAACGCCGGGCCCGGCCGGCCGGCGTCGGCGAGGGCGTTCGCGATCAGTTCGATCTCGGCCGCGCGTCCCGTGAAGTCGCCGACGTCCGGCGGGAGTTGAGCCGGGATGGCCGGTGCGGCCGGAGGCACGGGCCGGGCCGCGGCCGTGGCCGGTGCGGCGGGCACGGGCGGCCCGGCGGGCACCGGCGGCGCGAGTCCGGGGTCGGCACACAGGATCTGCCGCTGCAGCCGCCGCAGGCCGGGCCCGGGCTCGGCACCCACCTCCTCCGCCAGCACCCGGCGGGCGTCGGCGAACACCTCCAGCGCCTCCGCCTGCCGGCCGGTCCGGTACAGGGCCGTCATCAGCAGCCCCCGCAGGCCCTCGCGCAGCGGATGCTCGGCGGCCAGCGCGGTCAGCTCCTCGACCAGCCGCCCGTGCCCGCCGAGGCCGAGTTCGAGCCGCAGGCGGTCCTCGAGAACGGCCAGCCGCCGCCCGGCGAGCCGCTCCCGCTGCCGTTCGGCGTCGGGCCCGGGCACGCCGGACAGCGCGCTGCCCGTCCACAGCGCCAGCGCCTCGCGGTACCGGTGGACGGCGTCCGCCGGTTCGCCGCGCTCCCGGTGGCGACCGGCCGCCTCCGCCAGCCGGTCGAACTCCGTGACGTCCAGGCCGTCGTCCGCGAGGTGCAGGACGTAGCCGCCGCCCGCGGACACCAGGACCGCCGCCGCGTCGCCCCCTGCCGCGCCGATGGCGGCCCGCAGCTTCGAGACGTGGTTGCGCACCACCGCGCCGACGGAGGCCGGCGCGCTCTCGCCCCAGACCAGGCCGACCAGTGCGTCGGCCGTCACGATCCGCCCGGCGCGCAGGGCCAGCGCGGCCAGCACCGCCTGACGCTGCCCGGACCCGGCCGGGACGTCCCGGCCGCCGTAGCGGACCCGCACCGGCCCCAGCACGGAGACCCGCAGCCCCGCCATGTCCCCCCGCTCGCCCCTTCGACCGACACCGCCGCCGGCCGACACCGCCGCCGATCGGCACCCGTCCGCCCGATCGGCGCGCCACGCGCCGCCGTGCGTGCCGCCGTCACCGCCCGGATCCGTCCGATACCGGCGGCTCCGGTGGGATTGTCCCATGCCCGCCGGGCACGCCGGTCCGCCACCGGGGAACGGTCCGCGCGTCGAAGAGCAGGTAGGTTGGCCCGTCTCGCCCCGGCCGTCCGGCCGCGGCGGGCGGAACAGGAACGACGAACGGACGGACGGCGCGTGACCGGCATTCGGATAACCCTCCTCGGACCCGTGCGGGCGTGGCGCGGCGACGCCGAGCTCCCGCTCGGCCCGGCCCAGCGGCGCGCGGTACTGGCCCTGCTCGCCGGAGCCGAGGGACATGCGGTCACCACCGAGGAGCTGATCGACGGCGTGTGGGGCGAGGCGCTGCCGAACCACGCCGTCGCCGCGATCCGCAACCACGTCTCGCAGCTGCGTTCCGTGCTGGAGGAGGACCGCACCGCGCCGCGGGTGCTGGTCTCGGCGGGCGGCGGCTACGCCCTGCGGCTCGGCCCCGACGGGACGGACCTCGCGGTCTTCCAGCGGCTGACGCACGAGGCCGCCCGGCTCCGGGCCGCGGGTGATCCCGCCGGAGCGGCCGGGCGGTTGCGCCGGGCGCTGGAGCTGCCGACCGGTACGCCGCTCGCCGACGTCCCCGGGGGCCACGCCGAGCGGCAGCGGGAGCGGCTCGCCCAGCTCCGCCTGGCCGTCCTGCACGAGCGCCTCGAACTCGACCTGGAGCTCGGCCGCCACGGCGAGGTGGTGGACGAACTCGCCCTCCTGGTCGGGGAGTTCCCGCTGCACGAGGGGTTCGCGGCGCTGCTGATGACGGCGCTGTACCGCTGCGGCCGGGCGGCCGGAGCCCTGGCGGTGTTCGCCGACACCTGCCGCGCCCTGGACACCGGGCTGGGGGTCGAACCGACCCTGCCGCTGCGCGAGTTGCACGAGCGGATCCGACAGGGCGACCCCCGGCTCCTCGCTCCGGCCGCACCGGCCGCACCGTCGCCGGCCGCACCGGCCGCACCGGCCGCCGCCGGCCGGCGGACCGGCCGCCCGTTGCCCGAACAACTGCCCACGGACGCCTCGGAGTTCACCGGCCGCCGGGAGCTGCTCCGGTCCCTGGTGGGGCTGGTGGAGAAGCCGCCGGCCTTCGCTCCCACCATCGTCGCCGTCGCCGGCATGGGTGGCGTCGGCAAGACCGCGCTCGCCGTCCACCTCGCCCGGCGGGTCCGCCGGCACTTCCCCGACGGGCAGCTGTACGTCAACCTGCGCGGCGCCCGCCCCGACCCGATGGAGCCCGGGGCGGTCCTGGTCCACTTCCTGCGGTCACTGGGCGTGCCCGCGAGCGCCGTCCCCGACCGGACCGAGGAGCGGTCGGCGCTGTTCCGCTCGCTGCTCGCCGAGCGGCGCGTCCTGCTCGTGCTGGACGACGCCCGCGACCTCGCCCAGCTGCGTCCGCTGCTGCCGGGCTCCGAGCACAGCGCCGTCCTCGTCACCAGCCGTTCGACCCTGCTGGGCCTGGCCCCCACCCGACAGGTGGACCTGGACGTCCTGGAGCCGGACGAGTCGCTCGAACTGTTCTCCCGGATCGCCGGCCGCGCACGGGTCGCCGCGGAGCCCGACGCCGCCCGTGAGCTGCTCGAAGCCTGCTGCCACCTCCCGCTGGCGATCCGGATCGTCGCCGCCCGCGGCGCGCTGCGCCCGGACTGGTCGCTCGCCGCGATCGGCGAGCGCCTGGCCGACCGGCGGCAGCGGCTGGCGGAGCTGAGTGTCCACGACCTGGCCGTCGAGGCGTGCTTCCAGCTCAGTTACGACCAGCTGCCCCCGACCGCCGCGCGCGCCTTCCGGCTGCTGGCCGTCCCGCAGACCGCCGACCTCTCCCTGCCGGCCGCCGCGGCGGCCCTGGAGCTCGGCGAGGACCGCGCCCTGGACGTCCTGGAGGACCTCGTCCACGCCGGCCTGCTGGAGTCCCCGGCCCCCGACCGCTACCGGTACCACGACCTGCTGCGCCTGTTCGCCCAGGCCCGGGCCGAGCAGCTCGACCCGGAGGCGGTACGCGCCGGTCTCGTCCTCCGGATGGTCGAGCAGGCCGTGGCGACGGCGGCCGACGCCTACCGCGCCGTGCGTCCCGGCCACGCCGTACCGGACGTCCTGGACTCCGCGTCGGTGCCCGCCCTGGCGGGGGCCGACCGCGCGGCCGGCCGCCGCTGGCTGGACGAGGAGGGCGGGAACCTCCTGTCCCTCTCCGAGCAGGCACTCGACATCGCCGGCGCCCACCGCCTCGTCGCCGACCTGCTGCTCGCCCTCGACCCGCACCTGGAGAACGGGTTCCGCTGGCGCGCGATCCTCGACGTCTGCCGCCGCACCATGCGGCAGGCCGCCGAGAAGGGCGACCCGCGGGCCGAAGGCCGGGCCGGCTACATGCTCGGCGGAGGGCTCATGCAGCTGGGCCTGCTGGACGAGGCCGAACCCGTCTCCGCCCGGGCGGCCGAGCAGGCCCGGGCCTGCCGGGACCTGCCCGTGCTGGCCGAAGTCCTCAACGTCTGCGCCATGATCGCCCACCTGCGGCGGCGCACCGACGAGTCGTTGGTCCTGCACGGCGAGACGGTCCGGCTGGCCGCCGACTGCGGCAGCACCTGGACCGAGGCCAACGCCCTGGCCACCAGCGTCGTCTGGCACCTGGCCCGCGGCGACGCCGGCGCGGCCGACCACGCGGCCCGGCGGAGCCTGGACCTGTTCCGGGCCGTCGACGACCCGTTCGGCGAGGTCTACGCGCTGCACTCGACCGGACGCGCGGCCCGCGTCCTCGGCGACACCGAGCGGGCGATCTCGCTGCACGAGCAGGGTCTGGCGCTCGCCGACGCCCACGGCTTCCTGGTCTTCGAGCCGATGGCCCTGGTGCACCTCGCCAACTGCCACCTGGACGCGGGCCGGCCGGCCGAGGCGGTGGAGCGGGCCGAGCAGGCCGTGACGGCCAGTCGGCGGCTGTACCGGCAGGACACCGAGACCATGGCGCTCGACCTGCTCGCCCGCAGCCGCGCCGCGGACTAACGGGATCCGTCCGCCGGTGCGAGTGCGGCGGCCAGGCCGGGGCGGCCGTCGATGCCGAGCTTGCCGTAGACGTGGGTCAGGTGGACCTCCACGGTGCGCAGGCCGACGAACAGGTGCTGGGCGATCTCCCGGTTGGTCATGCCCTTGGCCGCCAGGGCGGCCACCCGGTGCTCGGCCGGGGTGAGGGCCGCCGGCCCGTGGAAGGACCGGGTGCGGGGGCGGTCGCCGGCCGCGCGGAGCTCGTCCAGGGCGCGATCGGCCACCAGCGCGGCGCCGCAGCGGTGGGCCGCGGTGACCGCCTCCTGGAGGCACGCGCGGGCCTCCGCCACCCGCCCGGCGCGGCGCAGCTGGGCGCCGAGATCGCCCAGGGCCTGGGCGTGCCGGGCCCGGCCCGGGGAGCCGGCCAGCGTCCGCACCGCCTCGCGCAACAGGTCCAGCCCCTGCGGGCCTCCGGTGGCGAGGGCCAGCGCGCGCTGCGCGGCGCCGACGGTCTCGGGCACGCCCCACCGTCGGGCGAGCTCCAGCTCCTCCGCCGCCAGGGCCCGGGCCCGCTCGGACTCGCCGAGCGCCACGTGGGCGACGGCGGCCTCGGACCGCCAGGGGTAGACCCACGGGCAGCGCATGCCGCGGGCCTCGGTCCGCCGGCCGCACTCGCGGAAGTCGGTGAGCGCCTCCTCCGGCCGTCCCTGGGCTGCTCGCAACCTGCCCCGGACCAGGTGGACGTGGTCGTTGATCCAGTGGCCGGTCAGCTCGGCGGTCAGGCCGGCGCCCGCCAGGACCTCCTGCGCCTCGTCGAGCCGGCCCTGTAGGACGAGCGCGTCGGTCAGGGTGGCCGCCGCGAGGACGCTGTGGCTGTGGCGCGGGTCGACGCCGATCTGCCGGAGCGCCACCAGGGCGGCCTGCGCCTCGTCCTGGCAGTCCGGCACCCGGCCGAGCTGGCCGTAGACGGCCGCCCGGATGACGCGGCTGTGCGCGAGCGTGAAGACGGAGCCGCGGGTCCGGGCCCGCTCCACCGCCGCGTCGGCGTGGTCGAGGGCCAGCTCCGTCTCCCCGGTGGCACCGAGGAGGAGCACGGCGCCCGAGTAGACGAAGGACTCGTCGTCGGCCGGGTTCATCCCGTGGGTGAGCGCCTGCCGCACCAGGGTCACGGCCTCGGCCGGCGATTCGCCGCGCATGATGGCGCGCAGGCCCAGCAGCGCCGCCAGCGGCCGCTCGGCCGAGGTGCCGGCCGCGTCCGCGATCCGCAGGTCCATCAGCCGGGGCAGCACGCCGGGTGCCGACTCGACCTCGTGCAGTCCGGCGTAGACGTGGTCGATCTCCAGCCGCAGGGCGAGGGCCGGGTCGGTCCCGCGCAGCGAGGCGGCGGTGCGTTCGAGCACGGCCAGTCCGTCCGGGTAGCGGTCCACGGCGAACAGCGCGCCGGCCAGGCGGCGCGCCGCGGCGGCCCGCTCGACCGGATCGCGGGAGAGGTCCAGCCCCAGCCAGAGGTTGCGGACCGCCTCCGGGACGTCGAGGGCGAGGCCCGCCTCGCCCAGCCGGATCACCAGGGTGGCCCGTACCGCGTCCGCCAGCGGCTCGCGCAGCGCGCGGCGCAGCAGCTCGGCCGCGCGGCCGGCGGCGCCCGTGCGCAGCGCCTGCGCGGCGGCGCGCTCCAGCACCCCGGGCACCCAGGGGAGGCCCAGCGGCGCGTGGACGGCGTGGACGGCGGTCTGCTCCGGGGGCGCGCCCAGGGCGAGCATCAGCTCGGCGGCGCGGACGTGCACGTCCTGCCGGATGCTGGGCAGGACGTCGTCGGCGAGCGCGATCCCGATCATCGGGCAGGTGAAGGCGGCGGCGTGCCCGCTCCGGCGCATCAGTCCGGTCCGCTCCAGTGCGTGCACGGCGTCCAGGACCGCCGGCTCCGGCAGGCCGGTGGCGGCGGCGACCACGTCGAGGGCCGGGGTGCCGCCGAGCACGGCGACCGCCTCGGCGACGTCCCGGGTGTGCGGTCCCGCCGTCGTGACGAGCGGGTGGAGGGCCCGGCCCGCGTCGGCCGGGACGAACCGGGTGATCCGGGCCGCGGTCTCGGCGTCGGGTCCGCTCCCGGAGGCCTTGACCGTGCGCAGCAGGGTGTGCAGCAGGAACGGGTTGCCGCCGGTCGTGATCCGCACGACCTCGTGGAAGCGGTCGTCGCCGGGCTCGCCGAGCACCGTCTCGGTGGCGGCGGCGACCGACTCCGCGTCGAGGGCGGTCAGCGCGATCCGGTGCCGGAAGAGCGGGGCGAGCCGGCCGAGGACGTCCGGGTGGGCCGTCGCCGGTGCGGGGCCGACGGTGGCGATGACGACCACCGGCAGCTCGCCGGCCCGGCGGAGCAGGCGCTGGAGCCAGAGCAGCGAGGCCCGGTCGGCCCACTGCAGGTCGTCGATGCCGATGACGAGCCGGCCGCGGGCGGCGAGGTGCGCCGTCAGCCGGTGCAGCCCGGCCAGCGTGACGGCGGTCGGGCCGTCGGCGGTCGGGCCGTCGGCGGGTGTGGGCGGGGCCGCGGGGTCGTCGGGCCAGCGGAGTTCGGCGGCGGCGTGCGCCGCCGGCCCGGCGGGCGGGGCGCCGGTACCGCCGACGGCGCCGGGTGCCGGCTCGAAGAGCTGGCGGGCGACGCCGAGTTCCGCCCCCTGTTCGGACGCGTCCGCCCAGGCGGACAGGACGGTGCCGCCGTCGCGACGGGCCCACCCGAGCGCCTCGCGGAGCAGCGCGGTCCTGCCGGTGCCGAACTCGCCCTGGATCAGGACGGACGTGCCGTCCGCCGCTCCCTGCCGCAACAACCCGTCCAGCGCGTCGAGTTCGCGGTCCCGGCCGATCAGCAGCGGGTCGTCGGAGCGGCGGCGCGGCCTGGCGGCGACCGGGCCGGCGGCACGGGTGCGGAAGTGGGTCGGGGCGGGGGCCGGCTTCACGGCGGAGAGATCAGGCATCGGTGCTCAAGGGTGCTGGTCGGTGTTCCGGACCGGCCGGTGGCCGGCTGACCGGCCGGGCCGGGCGGGTCGTCGACGACCCGCCCGATCCGGCCGGACCTGCATCCTGTCGAGCACGTGTAACTGCCCGATAAGTCGTCCGTGCCCCGAGCAGTCACCACCCGGGGCACGATCGCGTCCTGGTGTCAGCCCCGGCTTCCGGTGGGCGGGAGCTGGGACTGGATCAGGTTCATCACGGTGCTGTCGGCCAGGGTGGTGGTGTCGCCGACCTCGCGGCCCTCGGCGATG